>PMUM01000206.1 GCA_003166855.1 Acidobacteriaceae bacterium
GGATCAAGTCGTTCATCGCGGCGTCCACCACCAGAAACCGCTTGCCATCATTTTGCTTTCGATAAATCACAGAGGTCAGCAGAATGCCCGCGGGACCGATGATTGATCGCCCAGGTTCCAGCAGCAGCCGCACGTCCAGGCCGCGTAAGGGATCTGCCAGCGCCCGCGCATACGCGGCCACATCCGCTGAGAACCCGCGGGTACTGGGCTTTTCGTAGGCAATCCCCAACCCGCCCCCTGCGTCGATGTAGTCGATATTATGGCCATCCAAGCGCAGTTCGCCGACTAGATCGGCCACGCGCGCCATCGCCTCGCCGAATGGCGCGATGTCCGTGATCTGCGAACCTATATGAACGCTCACTCCCCGCACTTTCAGATATCGAGAACCGGATGCCTTGGCGTAAAGCGCTCGTGCTTCGTGGATGGGCACTCCAAATTTGTGCTTGCGCAAGCCAGTAGAAATGTAAGGATGCGTCTCGGCGGCGACATCAGGATTCACTCGCAGAGCCACCGGAGCCGTCTTTCGCAATCGCCCCGCGCACTCCGTCAGCGCCCACAATTCCGACTCGCTTTCGACATTGAAAAGCATGATCCCGGCCTTCAATGCCGCGGTCAGCTCTTCCTGCGTCTTGCCTACGCCAGAGAACACAACTTGTTTCGCCGCCTTGCGGTCTGCGGCCAGCACTCGTTCCAGTTCTCCCCCAGAAACCACATCAAATCCGCAGCCCTTCCTGGCCAACATCCGCAAGATGGTCAGGTTCGAGTTCGCTTTCACGGAATAGCAGATGGTATGCGGAACGTCGCGAAAGGCTCCATCAAAAGCTTCGTAGCGCTCCCGGATCATCGCCGCCGAGTACACATAGAGAGGCGTGCCAAATTGTTCGGCTAACTTCCGCAGGGGAACATCCTCGCAGTGCAGGGCAAACGATCCGCCCCGGCGCAAGATCCCGCTTTTGGTCTCGCGATAGACAAATCCCGGGGGCCGGACTGCGGGGCTCTGACGTCGCGAACTCATTTCTTTTTCGGGGAGGCGTGCGCGCTGCCGTGCACCCGGATGGCGACGACCGTCTGGTCATCGAAAGTTTCCACGCCCGCCGAGTGTTCGGCTGCAGCCTTGAACAGCGAATCCACGACACAGCTTGCGGACTTTTCTGAGCACTCGCTCACTATTTTCTCCACCCGCCCGCGCCCGAAGAGTTCTCCCTTGCGATTGCGGGCATCGAGAATGCCGTCGCTGAAGAACACGAACATATCGCCGGGCTTCATGCGGAACTTGAATTCGTCGTAGTCCGCTTCGTCAAACAGTCCGAGCGGCAACCCTGTCGCTTCGATCACTTCATTCTTGCCGTTATGCACAAAAATGGGGCGGGGAAGTCCGGAGTTCGCCACGGTCAGCGTGCGATGCTCGTCGTCCCACACCGCGTAAATGATGGAGACAAACTGCGCTTCGATCCGGCGCTCCGCCAGCGACAGATTCACCGCCGAGAGCATTTCCGCCGATCCAGGTTCAATGGGAGCGTGCGACCGGATGATCCCACTCACCAACGCGGCGTAGATCGCGGCCGGTGCGCCTTTGCCGCTGACGTCGCCAATTGCAATGCCTAGCCGCGACATCGAATACGGAATGAAGTCGTACAAGTCCCCGCCGATGGCTCGGGCTGGCACAAACTTCGCGGCGACGTCCAGATGTGCCATCTTCGGACTGGTCTGCGGCAGCAGGCGTCCCTGCAATTCCCGCGCCAGGGCAAGATCGCGCTCCAGTCGGCGCTCCTGCCGTTCAATCTCCTCGTACAGCCGCGCATTCTCGACCGCAATCGCAATCTGCGCCGCTAGAGTGGTCATGGTGCGCTGATGCTCTTCGGTAAAAAATCCGCGCCGCGTATGCTCCAGATCGAGCACGCCAATCACTTTGCCCTTATAGACGAGCGGAACCACCAGTTCGGAACGCGTCTCAGGATTTGCCTCAACGTAGCGCGCATCCTTCGTAACGTCGGGCACGAGCACCGCTTGTTGGCTCTCGGCCGCGGCACCCACTAAGCCACGCCCCAGCGGGATTTCATGCTTCAGATGAATATTCTCGTTGAAGCGCAGTGAGAATCGGTGCTGCAGTTTCTCGCCGGAAGAATCGAGCAGAAGGATGCTGAACATCTGGTAGTCAATCAGCCGCCGCACCAGTTCCGCGATCCGTCCGAGCAACTCGTCCAGGTTCAAGATCGACGTCAGTTCACGCGCAATCTCGTTGAGCAACAGCAGAATCCGCGCCTGCTTGGTGGT
The DNA here is from genome assembly GCA_003166855.1 of Acidobacteriaceae bacterium. Taxonomy (GTDB): domain Bacteria; phylum Acidobacteriota; class Terriglobia; order Terriglobales; family Acidobacteriaceae; genus Sulfotelmatobacter. Next base: position 2,275 of record PMUM01000206.1, read on the forward strand.
GCGCGTATAGAGTTGTGCATTTTCGATGCCCGCGGCCATGCGCGACGCCACCAGCGTCAGCAAGCGCACATGCTCTTCGTTGAAATAGCCAGGCTCGCGCGCCTCGATGTCGATGACCCCAATCACCCGGTTCTTGGTGATCAGCGGTACCGCGAGTTCCGAGTGCACATTCGGAACCGCTTCGATATACCGCGAATCCTTGGTGACATCGTCAATCAGGACCGCCTGGCGTGTCTGAGCCGCCTGGCCCGTGATCCCCTCGCCGACCTTGATCCGGCTGCGCTCGGCGAACTCCGGCGGATACCCAACCTGGAAGCGGAAGCGCAGTTCCTGGGTCTTCTCGTTGAGCAGCAGAATGGCAAAAATCTCGTAATCAATTACTTTGCGCACGACCTCGGCGACGCGCCGTACGGTCGTGTCGAGGTCGAGCGACGTGGCTAGAACATCAGCCACATCGAGCAGCAGCGACTCGACCGGCAACCGATCCGGCTTGGAAAGTACAGAACTCATTCGTTCGTATGATAGCAGCCGTGTTCCGTGTTGCTCTTGAGCACGAAGGAACGCCGGCGTGAAAGGCGCATTGTGACTGCACTCCGGCGCCTTGCTCGCGCCAGCCTACTCTCTGGGCACAACGCAGATGTCAGGGAGGTTGCGGTATTTCTCCGCATAGTCGAGCCCATACCCGACCACGAATTCATCGGGAATTTTGAAGCCGACGTAATCGCCCTCCAGCGGGAGCTTGCGCCGCGACGGTTTGTCGAGCAGCGCCGCGACCTTCAGGGATCGCGGTTGGCGAGCCAGCAACATCTTTTTCAAATAGGTCATCGTCAGGCCCGTGTCGAGGATGTCTTCCACCAGGATGATGTTCTTTTCCTTTATGGACTGGTCCACATCCTTGAGCAGCCGGACTTCACCCGTAGAATCCCACCCGCTCCTCAATTCGTTGGCGGGACTGGGTCGGTTCCCATAACTCGAAACCCCAATAAAATCGAACGTAGAATCGAGCTGTACCTGTCTTGCCAGATCGGCTAGAAAGATTGCTGCCCCTTTGAGCACACCAACAAAGATCACGGACTGGCCCGCGAAGTCCTTGGTGATCTGCTCGCCCAACTCGGCCACACGTTTGGCAACGTCCTGCCGCGAAATCAGCACCTTGAGTTCTGCCATGGCGTTTCATATTAAACTAGGTTGGCTGATTATTGGAAAAGCAGCGCTCCACCCAATGTCGAGTTCGAATGGCTAGGAGCTAGAAGCTAGCAGCTAGGAGCTATACGCAGCATGAATCTGAAAGGGGTCAAACTCACGTGGCTGGGCCACTCGACGTTCCGCATTGAAACCCCAGCCGGGAAGACAATCTTCATCGATCCGTGGATCATGGGCAATCCCATGTGTCCCGAGGCCGACAAGAAAGTGAAGAAGGCCGACGTCCTGCTTTGCACGCACGGCCACGGTGACCACATCGGCGACGCAGTCGAAGTCGTCAAGCAACAGAACCCGCTCGTGGTCGGGATCTACGAACTCTGCCTCTGGATGGCAAAGAAGGGTGCGAAACAGATCTCTCCCATGAACAAAGGGGGATCGCAGACGGTGGGCGATATCAAAGTCACCATGGTCCACGCCGATCACTCCTGCGGCATCCAGGACGGCGACGAGATCGTCTACGACGGCGAAGCCTGCGGCTATGTGATCGAGTTTGCCAACGGCGTGAAGCTTTACCACGCCGGCGATACCAACGTTTTCGGCGACATGGCCATCATCCGTAAGCTTTACGCGCCCGAAATTGCCATGATACCCATCGGCGATCTTTTCACCATGGGACCCCGCGAGGCAGCATACGCGATCAATCTCCTAAAGCCGAAGACGGTCATCCCCATGCACTTTGGAACATTCCCGGTGCTGACCGGAACCCCCAGCGCATTGCAGAAATTGGTCCCGAACGTCGAAGTGTATGAAATGAAGCCGGGCGTCACCATCGGCGGCTGACCATCAGCGGTTGAACCATCAGGACTATCGCACTCGAAAGGGAAGCGCGTGACTCAAGCCAACATTACGCAAGCTAAGAAAAAAGGCTCAGCCGCCAGTTGGCGGCACTACAACTTCACCACCGCCGGACCGGTCGACGACTATCTCTATTCCATGCTGCCCAAGCGCGACGAAGTCCTGGCGGAGATGGAAGATTACGCCACCGAGCACAACGTGCCCATCGTCGGCCCAGCCGTCGCGCGAGTTCTACAGCAACTGGCGCTGATGATCAACGCCCGCACCGTTTTTGAACTCGGGTCTGCAATTGGATATTCAACTATCTGGTGGGCTCAGGCGGTAGGCGACAAAGGACGCGTCATCTACACCGATGGCGACTGGAAAAACACGGAGCGTGCCCGCGGCTACTTCAAGCGTGCCGGAGTCTCCAACCGCATCACGCTGCACACCGGCGACGCGCTGGAGTTCCTCTCCGAGCAGAAGCAGGAGTTCGACATCATCTTCAACGACGTCGACAAGGAAGACTATCCCCGTGTATTGCGCCTCGTGGCGCCGCGCCTGCGTAAGGGTGGATTGTTCATCACCGACAACGTGCTGTGGAGCGGACGCGTCGCGGAAACGAATCCGACCGAAGCCAGCACCAAGGCCATCCTCGAATTCAATCGCAAACTCTACGACGCGAAAGAGTTCTACACGACGCTACTGCCGATCCGCGACGGCCTTGCGGTCGCGCTCAAAAAGTAGCGCCGGCATCTTGCNNGAGGGCGTCTCGCCCTCGCACCGGCGGGCGAGACACCCGCCGGACAGCCGGGACGGCGGAGCTACGACGATGTAGACTTCGCGTTACTTCGCTGCTGCCTGGGTCAACTCCGCGTCGATGGTAATCGTGACCTCGTCGCTAACAACGCCGGGCGCGCCAGCGATGCCAAAATCCTGACGATTGATCTTAGTGCTAGCCGAGGCGCCGATGCGCTGGCCGGGACCCATCGGATCCTTGATCGGCGCGGAAGGGCCCTCGACATCAAGCACGACTTCCTTCGTTACTCCGTGCATGGTGAGGTCGCCGGTGATTGACAGTTTTCCAGATCCGGCGCTCTTTACCGACTTGGCCTTGAAAGTGATGGTCGGATACTTCTGCACATCGAAAAAGTGCGGGCTCTTCAGGTCGTTGTCGCGCATTTCCACGCGCGTATCTATGGAGCTCGCGTCGATAGTAGCTTCGAGCGAGTCTTTCGAGGGGTCGGCGGGATCATGCGTCACCGTGCCACTCACCTTGGAAAATGCTCCCCGGACGGTCGAGACCCCGAGATGTTTCACCGAAAATTGCGCGGCACTATGTTTGGGGTCGATCTGCCAGGTTCCAGCTTGAGCTGCCGCAGTGGCAGCCATAGCCACAGCAGTGATGAGGGCAAAGACAAGACGAGACATTTTGGCGACGGTCCTCCCAGTGAATTGAGTTGAGTAATGTTAAATGGATTTGACCGGAATCGCCAAGAGGTCCTCGACCAGCCCAACTTCCTTTTGCAGGAAGGGTTCCGCGTGGCTCACGCCGCCAAGCATGCCGTAAAACCGTGCCATGGATTCCACGCGGGCGCGAATCTCGTCGCGCGCAGGAAACAGGTCTTTGCCCGCTTCCTGGTCGCTGAACTGCGATGTATAGGCCAGAATCGAGGCAAACTTTCCCTCGAACTGCTCGCCAATATCCACGACAAACGAAGGCCGAATGTCGTAATAAAGCGTCGCGTAAATTATCTTGAACGGACGATGGGGTGCGAAAAGAGTAGCGCCGGCATCCTGTCGGCTGTCCTGAGGGCGTCCCGCCGTCAGGTCGCTGGAGGAGGCCAAGGCCTGAGCGTTCCCGCCGATAGCTGACGGCTGAGAGCTGAGTGCTAACTTCGCCAGCCCTGCCAGAAAGCAAGCCTCATATCCCAGCACTGACGCCGTGTAATGATCCGGATGCCGCCCCTTCCAGTAAGGCAGAATGATCACCCGCGGCCGCGTCTCGCGAATCACGGTGGCGACCTTCAATCGGTTCTCGTAAGTGTTCTCCACACGGCCGTCAGGAATATCGAGCGCTCGCCTCCAATTCACGCCCAGAATCTTGGCCGCGTCATCGGCCTCGCGCGCGCGATCTTCCGCTGTGCCGCGTGTGCCCATCTCCCCTCGCGTAAGGTCGAGGATGCCCGTGCGCTGCCCGCCCTGGGCAGCCTTCAGCAGAGTCCCGCCGCAGGTCTGCTCCACATCGTCGCGGTGCGCGGCGATAGCGAGTATGTCTAGTGATGAAATCAGTGGGATCGAAGACATGTCAATCGAGATTGCCTTGCTCCAGTACCACATTCTCGCGCACGATCAACCGGTGCGCCGCCATTTCCTTCAGCGTGGGAAGCACGCGATTCACATGCTCATCGGTGTCGACGAAAATGATGATCACCGGCAGCTTGCCTCCGGCCTCCACCAGATGTGAGGTCTCCACGCGCTGCCTCCCCAGGAAGCCCGCAACTGCGTGAAGCGCAATGGCCGCGTAGGCGTTCTCCTTGCGCAGATAGTTGAGGATCTCCATGTGCAGCGGCCGGTGATGCCACTGGTCGGCCTCGTTCAGATAGATGGTGACTTGTACTGCCATCGCATCTGGCATTTTACTCGCGATCCTTCCTGGAAATCTTCCATTCCTGCCGCAAGATGCCGTATAACTCTGAATCCACAAACTGATCCCACTTCCGCAGGTGTTCGCGCTGGCAGCCTTCGTGGCGCATGCCCAGCTTCAGCAGAATACGCCCGGAAACCGGGTTGTGCTTGAAATGCGATGCAAAGATGCGGTGCAGGCCAAGATCTGCAAATCCGTAGTGCAGCATTTCTCGCGCCGCCTCCCTCGCGTCGCCCTGCCCCCAATACGGCACGCCGAGCCAGTAGCCAAGTTCAGCGTGCTGATGCTGGTCATCGACGCGCAACCCGATGCCTCCAATCTGGCACCCGTCACTGCGTAGCGTGATGGCCAACCAGATCTTGCCGGGTTCTCGCGAGATCGCTAGAAAATCGCGCGCGTCCTGCTCGGTATAGGGATGCGCAATGCGCAGCGTGGTCGCAGCAACTTCCCGGGCTCCGATCAGCGGCAAGAGTTCGGGGACGTCGGCATCGCTGTAAGGACGCAACCTCAGACGCGCTGTTTCCAGAGTAGGACGTATCTCCATGGCTAGATCGCCCGCGCCAGCGCCATGCCAGCCAGCGCGCCGCCCAGGCACAGCAGGTTATTGCTGAGGACGTTGGCCAGCATCAGTCCCCACTGGCCTTGCTCGAAATACGACATGGACTCAAACGCGTAGCTCGAGAAAGTGGTGAACGACCCGCAGAATCCGACGACGACCAGTAGTCGCCAGCGAGGATCCACTAGTACACGCTCGCTGGTCCAGATCACAAAGAATCCGACGATGAAACTTCCGACAATGTTAATGGCGAGCGTTCCGTAAGGGAAGACAGGACCAAACTCTTTCGCAGCAAAACGACTGAGCAAATAACGGAAGTTGGCGCCGACGATCGCAGCGACGGATATAGCGAGGAAATCCTTCACGATGGAGCTCCCTACAAAAAGAGTCAGATTCTGTAGGAGTTATCAGCCTGCCAATCGCCGCAAGCGGTTAATGGCGAACTCCATCGCCTTCCTTATTTTTACCACAGAGAACACCGAGGAGCACAGGTGACCGAAGGTCTCAGGTCCCATATCTGAGGGCCGACACCGGATGTGCCGTGCCGCCTGCTCCTACTTTTTTCTTTCCACCAGGAATCGCGCCAGTTCCTTCAGCGTCTCGGCCGACTCACCAAAGCACTCCAATTCCGCGAACGCGTCGTTTACCAGCGCGTCCGCTCTGCGCACCGACGCTTCAATCCCGAACAGCGCAGGATACGTAGCTTTCTCCGAAGCCGTATCTTTGCCAGCGGTCTTCCCCAGTTGCTCCGAAGTCTGCGTCACGTCGAGCACGTCGTCCACAATCTGGAACGCCAGGCCAATCGCCAAGCCGAAGGCGCGCAGCCTCGCCACCTGATTGTCTTTCGCTCCCGCGTAGAGCCCTCCACTCACCAGGCTCGCCGTAATCAGCGCCGCCGTCTTCGAGCGGTGAATATATTCCAGCATCTCCGCCGTCGGCCGCGTGTGCTCTGATTCGAGATCCACGACCTGCCCGCCGATCATGCCATCGATGGTTCCCGTGTCGTGGGCGATCTCCTCGATGATCCGCACGCGCGCTTCCGCCGGACACTTCAACCGCGCCAACACTTCGTAGGCCTGTGTCTGCAGCGCATCTCCAGCCAGGATTGCGATGGCCTCTCCAAACGCCTTGTGACACGTCGGACGCCCGCGGCGCAGATCGTCATTGTCGAGCGCCGGCAAATCATCATGAATCAGCGAATACGTGTGCAGCATCTCGAGCGCAGCGCCCAGTTCCTCGATGCGTGCTGGCAGCGACCCCGCGGCCATGCGTCCCGCCTCCATGCAGAGCACGGGCCGCAGGCGCTTGCCGCCGGCAAACACGCTGTGGCGCATGGCCTTGTGAATCGACTCCGGATGCTGCGTCTCCAGCGGAATGAGCCGATCGAGCGCGGCATCGGCCAGTTGCCGTCCTTGTTCGAGAGTCTCCTTGAGCATGAAGCAGTGAGTATAACAAGGCGGCGCTTGTGGAACAGTACGTCGGCGCGAGGGAACCGGGGAAGAAAGAAAGCGGGAAAACACAAAGGACGCCCGCAGGCGTCCTCGTGACAGAAGATGAATTTACGCCGCAGCAGAGCGCGAGAGGCCGAGGCTTCGCAGCACCGAAGTCAGCACATTCCCCACGTCATCCGCAGGGCACACGTCGCTGGCGCCAGCCGCCAGCGCAGCCATCCACATTTCCTCGTCAGGGATGCGATGCGTACAGACAATGGGCAGAGCAGGAAATTCGCGGTGCAGATTCTCCACATCGGCCAGCAGCCAGTGCTCGATGTTGAGCACCACGGCCTCCGGCCGGTTCCGAGCTACGTCCTCTCGCAATTCTTCGCGGGAGCGGGTTAGGTGTACTGAAAAATGAGGGCGGAGCCCACCAGCCAGGGTCCGGGCCACTTTAGGATCTTTCTCAAGAACAACCACGCTTTGTGCCATATATTCCCCGATCTTCAACCGTCGTCAACGGCGGACGTCGACATAGGACTAGGGCTGCGGGGTGGCTGGGAAAACCACTGCACCACAGACATCTAAAGCTCCCGAATCGCGGCCAGAGATCCGCACGGCTCACCGGCGTGCAGACAACTTTTCTGTCAGCGCTTCGAATGGTTCAGCTTGAAGCTTCCCGTTCTTCTTCAGCAGAATTTCGACTTTTCCTTCTGCTTGTTCCAGTTCCTTCCGGCATGAGGAAGAAAGCTGCATGCCTTCTTCAAACAGTGTCAGAGACTTCTCCAAAGGGACTTCTCCCTTTTCCAGTTCCTGAACAATCTTTTCCAGTCGCTGGAGGCACTCTTCAAACTTTGGCAACGGGGTTTCGCTCCGTCTTCTATTGTAATGCAACTAATTTGAAGAAGTGTCCAGTCTTTTTAATGAGAAGGACCAATAAAAATGATCGGTGAATTCCCGGTGCGGGAATGGTTCTAAGTCCGAAAAATCTGCAATATCGTTATGCTTTCGACATAAATCGATTCACTGGTCCGGTGAAACCATCGGAAGGAATTCCAACTGAAGTTTCGCGTACGGGGCTGCGCCCTAGGCCGTCGCTTTGGAGCCTGGATCTTTCCCCAATGCTTCCAACACGTCCACGGCTGAGCTGTACCGCCCCTGCGGTGCGCTGATCTGCGCTCCCTGTGCCATCTGTTTTGCTGCAATCAGCATTTCTCGCGCAATGGCCACACCCTCGGCTCGCGCCAGTTCAGGAGTCTGGGCCCGCGCCATGCGCTCCAGAATCGTATCCGGCACCGACACCCTCAGTTCGTTCTTCATGAATTCGGCATTGCGCACGCTGACTAGCGGCCAAATTCCGGCCACGACCGGAATACGGCAGTGCTCAATGCGCTTCAGGAAGTTCTCCAGCAACCGCAGATCGAATACCGGTTGGGTCACCACATATTCCGCTCCCGCCTCCACCTTGTACTCGAATCGCCGGATCTCCTCATCCATGTCGGTCAGTCCGGGGTTTGCTCCCACGCCAATCACAAACCCGGTCCCGGTGCCGATCGGGTTCCCGCCCAAGTCGAGCCCCCGGTTCAGGTTGTGCACAATGTTGACCAGGCCAATGGCGTCCACATCAAACACCGCCGTCGCGTCCGGATAGTTCCCCATCTTCGGCGGATCACCGGTAATGCAGATCAGATTCTTGATGCCGACCGCCGCCGCTCCCAACAAGTCGCTCTGAATGCACAGCACATTCCGATCGCGGCAGGTATAGTGGAGAATCGCATCGATGCCGACGTCGCGCTGAATCAGGAGCGACAGCGCCTGGTTGCTCATACGCGCCGAGGCACGCGGGCTATCCGGGACGTTCACCGCATCCACGCCCACCGACTTCAGAAACCGCGCCCCTTCAACTTCCTTGCGGACGTCGATCCCTTTGGGAGGGACGATCTCTACCATCGTTACAAACTCACCGCGCGCCAGCCGTGAGCCCAACAGCGATCGGCTCTCCAGCGGCACGGCCGGCACCGCCAGCGGCGCCGTCTGGCCACCCACCACATGAGCGGACGCCGTCTTTCCTCTGGCTTCACCTACCCGGAGAGCCGACTTCATGACCCGGATGTGTTCCGGTGTGGTTCCGCAGCATCCGCCGACGAGCCGTACTCCTGCCGCCACAAACTTCCGCGCGTAGCTGGCCATATATTCCGGCGAGCACAAATAAATATTCCGCCCGTCCACCGACCGCGGAATGCCTGCGTTCGGTTGCGCTGCCAGCGGCAGGGAAGTCGCCGCCCGTACTCGCTCCATCGCGTCCAGCATCGCGACTGGACCCACGCTGCAATTGCAGCCAATCACATCCGCTCCCCATTCCTTGAGCTTGGAAACAAACGTCTGTGGATCGGAGCCGTCAAGGCAGTTCCCATCCTCATCAATGGTCACCTGCGCCACGAGCGGGATGGATTTGCTCACGTCCCGGGCGGCCAGCATCGCCTGGTGAATCTCTTCCAGATATCCGAACGTCTCCAGAATCAGCAGATCGACGCCCGCTTCCGCCAGCGCCTCAATCTGCTGGCGAAAGGCCTCGCGCGCTTCCTGGAACGAAGTCTTCCCCAGCGGCTCGATTCTGGTGCCGAGCGGGCCAACCGATCCTCCAACCCATACATCGAAGCTTTTGGCGGCTTCGCGCGCCAGGCGTGCGCCGGCATGATTGATGTCGCGAACTTTGTCCGCCAAGCTGTGTCGTCCCAGGCGGAAAGAGTTGGCACCGAAAGTATTGGTTTCAATAATTTCGGCTCCGGCTTGCAGGTATTCGTGGTGAATCCCGCGAATCAGGTCGGGTTGAGAAAGATTCAGTTCATCGTAAGACCGGTTGATGAAGATGCCTTTGGCGTAGAGCAGCGTCCCCATGGCGCCGTCGCACAAAACGGGGGATTGCTTGATCCGGGCAAGAAAGTCAGCCGCCATATAGTTTCTGAGAATACAGGATTAACGCCGGTTCGTGCATCTCCATGACTTTTGCAACCAGCAGCGGAGAATCGCAGAGGGGATCGCCTTACAATCTCCAAAGCCCCGCAGGAGTATGAGTTCCGGGTCTGTTATAATCCACCATTTCGCAATTAAATCTCCCTTTTTCATGTCGTTAGGAGCCTGTCGTTTGAAGAGACGCATCCTCGTTCTTCTGGTTGGATTGTGGGTCAGCCTAGGTTTCAGTTCGTGCGGTGGTTCTAGCAAGCCGAAGGACCCGCCCAGCGGCCTGCCGGACCGCGTTCTGGCGTCGCAGGGCGTAACCGCGACCTTTTCTGCCGGTAGCCTGGTAATCCTCAATGGCTATAACGACACGATTCCGGGGGTTGCGCGCCTGCAAGCAGGGAACTCCCCAGGTCTCATGGTGGTGTCGCCGACCCGGAACATTGCAGCAACCTTCGACGCCAGCAGCAACAACGTCTACGCGGTGGATACGTTCAGAGAGACGGGAATAGGAAACGTGCGTATACCCGGGCCGACCTCAAGCATGGCCTTTCCCACAGCCCAGCCCATCGGATACGCCGCCATCCCGACAGCCACCGTCAACGGTTATTCCTTTCTGGGTGCCGTGGATATATTGAATTTCGTCACCTCACAGCTCACCACGATTGCCGTCACCAATGCGCAAACCGTGATCGCCAGCTCCAACGGCACCCAACTCCTCGTTTTCAGCAACGACTCCGATGCGATCACCGTGCTCAGTCCTAGCAGTGCGGTGCCGCCAGTCGATCTGAGTTGCTTATCCGGCAGCGTGAATCCCGTCTGCACCATGGTTCCTGGCTTCGACCGTCCTGTTTGGGCGCTGGTTAGTGGCAACACCGCGTATATCCTCAACTGCGGTGCGGAGTGCGGCGGTGTTCAGGCCAGCGTGCAGACCCTGGACTTGACGACCCTTGCCGTTGGCCCCCCGGTCTCTGTGAATGGCGCCACCATCGGCTTATTGAGCGGTTCCCAGTTGTTCGTGGCCGGAAACGGCACGCCCACCGGACCTCTCTGCACCTCCATCCCGAGCGCCGCCACGACCGCCGCAACCTACTGCGGGACGCTCGATATCGTCGACCTCAGTACGATGACCGACCCGTACTACAACAACCCCAGTGCCGAGATCGCGATTACCGACGGCTTTCACGATCGCATCGATATGACCACGAACGGCCAGGTCTTCGTCGGATCGCACCACTGCACCAATGTCGGCAACGTCGGTAATCCCAGCGGAGAAGTGCGCGGCTGTCTGTCGATCTATCGGACCGCCGACAACTCCGTGGTCATCCCTCCGGACAATGGCAACGTCGATGGCCTGCAAGGTTTCACTACCCGAGATGCCGAGTATGTGGCGGAGGGTGGCAATTTACGCGTCTATTACACGCTCACGGATACGCTGCTCATCAACGATTTCCTTCCCCTGGGCACAATCGATATCGTGGGCTACGTGGGGGACGTGAAGGCGATCGACTTCTTCTAGCGGCGTACGATTTCGGCCAGTCTTGTGGAAAAGGTCTGATCTTAGGCGCGGGCGCGCCCGTACGTCGTGCGCGAGAACCAGCTGCCTCCGAAGCAAAGACTTTCCGATCCGACAGATTCCAGTCGCTCCAGCTTGCCTTTTCTGCCTTGACAGCCGGACGGTACGCCGCGACGTTCAATCCCGATCGTACCGTTGTTACTTCCGGCAATTGAGATACCGACCCGAATGTTATATTGTGCGGGTTTGGAGAACTGCGCGTGGCCCATCGTCGAGAAGCCGGTCGCCCCATGGACGCCCAATCCTTCGGGCATAACCGTCTCCCGTGGATGAGGCGTTCACCCTGGAAGGCGCAGCGGTAATGGCTCCCATTCTTCTTTGGCTCATCTTGGTTCTTTGTCTGCTGATCTCAGCGGTCAAGTACCTGATGGGAATTATTCTGAAGTTCTCGTTCGCCAGCACAAGAGCCCAAAAAGACTACACGTATCAGCCCTGGGTGAGCGTGCTGATGCCCTGCTACAACGAAGGCAAGACGGTTTACGAGACGATTGAGAGCATCAGCAAGAGCAACTATCCGAATGACAAGTTTGAAGTGATCGCGCAGGATGACTGTTCCGTCGACGACAGCTATGAGTGGATGCTCAAGGCCCAGCGGGATTTCACGAACATCAGAGTAAGGACCGGGCGGAATGAGGTCAACAGCGGAAAGGCGCGTTCCGTGTGCAATGCGCTGCAGCACTCCACCGCAGAGATCATCATCTCCATCGATTCTGATTGCATCTTCCATCCGGACGCGATTCGCGAGCTGACCGCATGTTTCGCGGAGCCGCGTATTGGATCGGTGGGGGGCAGAGTAGGAGTCCGAAACCCAAACGACAGCGTGATCACTGCCATCCAGACGGTGATCTACTATTCGGCATTCGAGCTCTATAAGATTCCCGAGAATTGGACACGGAGCATCTGCTGCATCAGCGGATGCCTTTTCGCCATCCGGCGCACGTTGCTGCTGGAGATCGAGCCCGCGATCCGCGCCCGCCACTGGTTCGGAATTCCGGTGAACCAGGGGGAAGACCGGTTCCTGACTCATCAGACGCTCCTGCGCGGTTACGGGACGTACATCAACAATGACGCGCTATGCTGGACTACGGTACCGAACACTCTGTCGGTGCTGTTCAAACAGCAACTCCGCTGGCGGCGCAGTATCGTGCGCGACTTCTTCTATACGCTGAGAACGCTGCCGCAGCATGTCTGGAAGCTGCACCCGAACACGGTGTTCACGCTCGTACTGACTCCGCTTGGAGCCGTGGTTGGATTTCTGGTCGTGGTGACCATGCTTACTTCGGATCCGCTAGCGTGGGCGGGGCCGCTCCCACTGGTAACGGCGCTGGGAATTGGAGCGGTTCTTACCTGGGTGATCAAGAGGTATAGTGCGCAAGAGGCCGTAACCCATCCTCTGGCCTTTGGCGCTTATGTAGCATGGTCACTGGTCAGCAGCCTATTCCTAACGCCCCTCGCTCTGTGCACGATGGATTCCGCAGACTGGGGCACGCGAACGAAACAACAAGAGGTGCCCTTTGGCAACACCAACCGCTAACCCGCCGACTTCGGACTCTAGAGATGAATCGCGTCCTGCGGAGAACAAGAACGTTGTGGTCCATGCTCCGGTCTTGCAATCGCTGCACTACAAGCTCGTGATCACGCTCTACCGGGTTTTCGCCATCACGGTGCTCTATCTCGTGCTAGCCGGAATTGTCAGCTATGCCTTCGTGATGGGCTTCTATGCCGTGAACAGCTCGTGGGCAGCGCCCACCATTCTCTCCGCGGCCGACGAGAAAAGCCTGGACTTCCGGGAGAAGCTGGTCACCAGCCAGCAGACCATCGAAGACCTGAAGGTGGATACGAACAAGCTGGAAAGCGGACTGGCCGAGATGAAGAAACACCGCACCGCTCTTCTGTCGCTTGAGCCTGAGCTGCAGCAAGCCATCGGGCGGGAGCAAGCTCACAACCGCACCACAGGCCCGACACTCGCGGCACTCGACCAGCAGAAACAGGCCGATAACCAGAAGACGCAGAGAGTGCTGGCACAGCTGAAGGAAGTGGAAGCGAACATCAACAAGGACCTTGCTGCCGGGTTAATCACGCAGGGCGACGCGGCCTCGCAACTGGCGGCCCTGAATCAGGCAGGGGGCGCTTACACAGACAGCAAGATTGCTGAGGTCCTACTGACCGATAGCGTTCTGGACAAGACGACGACGGGCACAAGCTCGCTGGATGTGCTCGTAAAGCAAGCCGAGTTGCGGTCGGAGGTCGCCCAGTTAGACGTCGCTATTAATGTTGCCGAGAAGCAGTTTCAGGAAGAATCGCGACAGATCGATCGGTTGAGACAAGCCATCCAAACGGCCAAACAGAGTCCGTATTACCTGAATGCGTCCGGGGAAAAGACTCTCTACTTCGCCTTCGTTCCTTACGACAACCAGGCGAACGCGGTAGCCGGCACTGCCATCTACGACTGTTACCTGAACATGGTCGCATGCCGCAAAGTGGGTACTTTGAAGCAGATCTACCCGGGCGAAGAGAGCGCAATCCATCCGATCTTCAAGACGCAGATTCGCGGCTTTCTTATTCAGATGAATCTTGATCATGCCGACTCTGCCAAATCGAAGACCGTGTTTCTGGGCCGCAAGCCGGTATTGTTTTGAGGAGGGCGAGATGTTCCTGAATCCATGGAAGCTTGGAGTGGTACTGGCGCTGTTTCTGTCGGTGCACGCACTTGTGGCGTACCCCCCCGCGCAGGCAGCGGACTCCAAGGATCAACTGGCCTACTGTGCCTATGTCGTGGAGCAGGCGCAGGCGCAGCGAGACCTGCTGCGCACGCCCATGGCCACCGCAGGCTTTACTCAGCCCGAGACCGGCTTGCCGATGCAGTTGGTAGCCGGTGCCTCGGTTGGGCTTTCGAGCATCAGAAAAGCCGGTTTGACGATGGATGCGGCCCGCAAAGACTGCGAACTATACAAAGCCGCGACAGGAGCCCAGCAGAACGTCCAATACGCGCTGACCAGCTTAGAGAAGGAAGCTTTACGCAACCGCCTCGCACTGATTGAACAGGCTTCGAAATCGCTGGATGCCCTGATGGACAAGACCGCAAAAATGGTGGAGGCGCAGGACGCTACCCGGCTCATGCTTTTTTCGCTGCAGACGACCAAGATCAAGCTGGACGCGGACCGGGCCGATACACAGTCGAAGATCACCGCGCTCTACATTCCGCAACTGAGTGATAAGCCGTTGAAAGAGCTGGTCGCAGAAAAACAGAATAGTGAAGGGAGCGAGCAAAGAGCGCTGGATCGGATCAGCCGTCAGAATAATTGGGATGTCGCACTCTCCGTTGGCGTCCATCAACAGGTCAATCCGGTGGCCTTTGGCGCTCAGCCGTATGGCGCAGTCTCCGTGAACTACAATTTCGCCAGCCGGGCCATCGACAAACATCTGGATCGTGCGGTGGAAGCCCACGACGAATGGAAAAAAACGCAGGAAAGTGATGTAGTACGCAGCATGGAAGTTCTTCGACAGCAGTTGGTGGAAAGCATGTCAGTGCAAGAGGCCAAGCTCAAGTCCCTGCAGGAAGAACGCAGCCAAATCGGTAGAAACCTCCAACTGGTGAGCAATCCCGACACTTCCGCCGCCTTTGACTTCCACAACCAACTGACGGCGGCACAACTGCTCCTGGAGATTGAGACCGGCGATGCCAGCTTCAGGATTGACCTCCTGCGCGAATACCTCGCAAAAAATTACTGATCGTGCGCCTGTGATCCTGCCGAACCTTTCGTCGGCCGTTTGTCATCGCTTTTGGACGGGAGGTGTTTCCGCAAGCGCGCCTCTAACCAATGCCACGGGATGTGTCATCTACCGAAGCCGCAACTCATGGTGTACCAAGACCTTATGACAAGACGCTGTGACTGGCGAACGGGCGTTGACTGTTGTTCCTTGTCCTGCGGCCGAGCAACAGAATTCCAAGCAAGCATCCCAGGATCTCGAGCGCAAGAAGAATAAAGACACTTGCGTCGAACGGGGGCGTCCAATCACCGGGTGCGACCGTGAAAACATTGTTTGCAGATGCATGCAAGAAGTGCTCATAAAGATCGGCACCTAAGGCAGCCAAAAAGAAAATCGACGAGACGAACCCCGTGAGTTTATCGCTGAGCTTCCATAAGGCAATGAATACGCCCAAATGCCCTAACGTTATCAAAGTTATGGCCAGCCAACTAACGTTGTTGTTTGGGGCAGGCAGAACCTTCACCGCAAGGAACAAGTGTAAGACTGCGACGACCCAGTGGGCGATAACAACGAGCAGAGTGACCAGGCGTACTTTTGTCATAGTTTGATAATTGTCCTCCTGAATCGGTCTACTCCCCTTAACGGTCAATCGTAGCCGCGACCACCGGCGGGCCTTCGAAGTTCCTCTGATCCCCTTTTACTTGTTCGGTTCCAGCAAGAGCCGGTGTGTCTTCGCCGCTTCCACGGCCTTCGCAGTAAAGGGAAGACTGAATGTCGTTCCTTCGTACCACGCCTTCCACTGATCCATGTAGTAAGGGCTCAGGAAGTTTCCACCTTGCCCGGTCACTGTGTTCAGCGTCGACTGATCCAGATCCGCGAGGTTCGCCGTGAACCGCTCCGACGGCCCGTGATACGGCGTGACCGCTTTCACCGTGTATCCGCTGCCCGACTGCTCCTGGACTCCCGTGCCCGACCAGTGCCGGATCAGCGGAATCTTTCCCAGGATTGGATGCTGGATCTCGACTGCATTGAACGCGCCCCAGCGCCACGAACCCAGATCCTTCGGCGCCTGCGGTTGGTTGACCGCAGCCTCGACTGCGGCAGTCAGCAGTTCGTCGTAATTGGGATATTTGTCGGGCAGCCACCGTTTCGGCCGATGGAGCAGGACATTCTCCATCCACACTGACCTCTGCAGCCACGAATAGGTCTTCCAGTCGATGGCGTTCTTCTGGATTTCTTTATAGAGTTCGGAGTCGGCATCCTTGCGAGATTCCGGGGCAGCCGCTCCCAATTTTGGCTCAAGAAGCAGGCGGCGCAGTTCGCCGATTGCATTTTCTGCAATGGTGGGCGCTGCCGAGGTAGCCTGCATGCGGCCATCCCAGCCGCGCATCAGGTCTGCGGCCTGCTTGGCGCGCGCGGAGGGCTTTGCGGCGTGATCCACCGCGTAAACCAGGCGCTCTGCGGCAAATAGGATCGCTTCCGATTGAATATCGGTTTGCAGCGCGAGCATGTCCGCCGCCGAGAATTGCCGTCCTGACTCCAGTACGTGATAAATGCGCGCTGTGCGCCACGGTGCTTCCCACTCCATGCTGATCGAATTGGGATAACCGTCCGGCGTGATTCTTCCATTCGCCGTCGCAATAATTCCTGACGGCGGATTGTAGATGCTGGGGAGCTTTTCAAACGGAATGTAAGAAATCCACTCGTGCGCGTTGTCGGCGCCGCTTACCGGTAGGCTACCGTCTCCCGCGGCGCGGATCGGAACCTTGCCCGTAGTGTGATATCCAATGTTCCCGTCCACATCCGCATAGACCACGTTCTGTCCTGGCGCATCCAGATGGGAAAACGCGCGCTGAAACTCCTCCCAGTTCTGCGCTCCATTCACCTCAAAGAGAGGGATGTGCAATCCGTCGTAAAGCGTCCAGCGCAACGCCAGCGGCCGCGTCTCGCCCGGAACCAGTTCCGTGATCACCGGCCCGTGTCGCGTGATCCTCACATCCACATTCACGTCCGGCTTGCCCTTGACGTGAATCACTTCCGCGCGATGCTCGGGCCGCACCCATCCGCTCGGCGTCTGATACGCGCCTTGCTGGTTGAAGTTCTCGATGAACACGTCGGTCACCGTCGGACCGACGTTAGTGAATCCCCACGCAATCCGCTGATTGTGCCCCACAATCACACATAGCATCCCCGGCAGCGTCACCCCCGCCACGTCGAAAGTTCCGGAGCGCAGGTGCGCCTCATACCACAGGTTCGGCATCGAATGGCCGAGGTGCATATCGTTCGAGAGCAGCGGTTTGCCGGTCACTGTATGTGCCCCCGAAACCACCCAGTCGTTCGATCCGTTCACCGGCAGCCCCTCGCCAGGCGGCCCTTCGGCAGGCAGCCCTTCCACAGGCAATCCTTCGATTGACAAGGCCTGGCGGCGTGCTGAAAGACTCAGTCTTGTGTGGCTCGGGCTTCGATGGCTCGGTTTTGGGTGGCGCAGCGC
>PMUM01000361.1 GCA_003166855.1 Acidobacteriaceae bacterium
CATACCAAGAAAACTTCCGGTAACAGAGCCGCGCATGTAGCGTGATCTTGTTGCCCCCATTCTGCGGGATCAGCATCCGGTAGTGAACTGTGTCGGCCGCACCCGGCGGGATCAGCCGCACATACACCACCGCCCGCGTCGCCCACGCATTGCGCTTGTTGATGGGATTGCCGTGCGCGTCGATCTGCAACGAGCGATAAAAGTGCGCTCCCTTTTCCACCGGACCATGCCCATTGTCCTCGACCATGCCGCTCCAGAAAATGGTCTGCCCCTTGTCGTCGGTGCCTTTCAGTTCGAGCCACGTGTCGTAAGCGTCGACGGTGCCGCCGGGGAAAAAGTGCCCAACTTTCTTCGTGCGCACCACTACGTCCACGCGGACCGTATCGCCGCGCCGCACGGCCGGTTGTACCAGGTTCAACGGCGCAGTCACCGGAGCAACTTCGCCACCCGTCTCAGCCGTCATCTTGCTCTCGGCTTCTTCTCCTACAGCAAACGTAGTCGAAAGTTCCGACTGCGTCGTCGCGCCGGCCTTGAGCGGAGCCTGCGCCGGAGACAGAGCGAAAATATCGACGGTGAGCGCGCCGCTCTTCAGAAAGTCTTCGGTCAGCTTGAGCTGCGGTGCGTCTTCGTTCGCCGTGGGCACCGCGGTGTTCGCCCCAGGAAATCGATGTGAGTGCACGAAACCATTAATATTGCCCGCGTCCTTGGAAGCCTCCGCCGGCATGTGGCAATCGGCGCATTGTTGCGGCTTGGGCGGATAGTAGAACGACCGTGCTCCCTGACCGGAGACTCCGCTGGCCTGCCAGTTGTCGTATTCGTTGAAGCCGCGGAACCAGCGGTAGTGGTTCACCGGGACGTCCAAGTGCACCTTGTGGCAAGAGGAGCAGAACTCCGCCGTCTGATCGCGCATGAAAGGCTTGAGAAAGACGCGACGGTGCGGCTCGGGATTCAGCCGGATCAGGAAATCATGCAGCGAACGTGCTACCGGATTCTGCGTGGCCGCCAGTTCGTGCAACTTCGGATACTCGAGATAAAAATCGCCCTGCCCCATCGTGCTCTTTACGTCGGCAATGGAGTGGCACATCATGCAGCCGAGTCCTGCTTGCGCCTCGGGCCGATGCACGATCTGCTTGATCGGCGTGTCCATCAGTCCCGCGTACAGCACGGCGGGATCGTGGCAGCCCCCACACCATTTCGAGGGCTTGGTGCCGACGGTGTCCTGCATGTACTCAATCGACTTGCGATACCACTGGTTGTTGAACGACGAGAAATGGTGCGCCGAGCTGAACCACTGGTTGTAGACGTCTTCGTGGCAGCGCTTGCAAGAGTCGGATTCCATGAAGAACTTACTGGGAATCTTCTGTTTGCCGTACACCTGCGCCGAACTCGGGAAGAACGCGCCGTCAGGCCCGTCGCCTTCCCCGTTCATGTTGTCGGGCGGCATCGTCGGATTTTGAATGCGGGCGCGCGTCTGCCAGCTTTCGCGCACGTATCGTGCACCGTAACCGATGCCGGCGAGCAACGCCAGACAGATCGCAGCGCGCACTGCACCCGCGACAATCCTCGATCCAGGCGGTACCGGATCGGAGGACTCTCGGCTGCCCAGCCATCCAGCAATCAGCAGGCCGACGCCCGCGAGAGAAATTACAATGTGAAAATAAAGCTTGTTCCATTCCGTGCGCGGAGTGCCCGTCTTGATGAGGATCAGTCCTAAGACCGCTCCTGCAGCAACTAGCAACCATCCCGCGCGAGAAGAAAAACTTCCTGTGCGCATCAAGCGAACGAAGGCCGGAATCAGCAGGATCGCAACCAGCACGCCGCCGAGCGCGTGCAGCAGCACTACCGCCGCATAAAGAATGTTGGGCTGCGGAAACGTGTAGAGGTATGCGGCCGAAACGACGAGAAAAGGCACCAGCCAGGACAAAGCCCGACCGACGATTCCCCCAGATGTAGGCATTTCCCGCATGGCCAGACCTTCAACCGCTTGACCGAGAAATCAGCCCCACAGTGGCCAAAATCTCGCGCAGATAAAATTACACAGGGCTGGCGGCAGGCGGAATAATACAAAAATACTACCGAGAGCGTGGCGGAGGTTCAGCTGATCGGCGGGATTCTCCACGCTCTACACTCCTTCTCGAGCGCGGCCGCAACGGCCAGCACCTGCTCCTCTTCCCACGGACGGCCGACGATCTGCACGCCGATCGGCAGCCCCTCGGTGGAATGGCTCACCGGAACCACAGCCCCCGGATTCCCCAGCAGATTGAACCACTCGGTATAACTCCACGCATCGAGATACCCGACAGTCTTGCCATCGATCTTCCAACTGCGCTCGCCGTGGCGGAAAGCGGGAATCGCGGCCGCCGGACACAGCAGAATCGGATACTTCCGCATCTGCGCCAGAAACGTGGCGCGCAAAGTGTCGCGGCCGATCCATGCCTCAAGTAGACTCTCTGCGCTGAGCGGCGACTCGGCCGAGGACCACGCGAGGAACTGCTTCAGCACCGGACTGAGTTCGTGATCGCACTCGCGGAACATTGGGCGAATCAACATTCCGCCAGCGGTGACGAAGAATTTCTTCCACAGCATGCGCGCCTCTTCGAGACCTTCGGGGCGAAATGGCTCGACTTCAAATCCCGCTCCCCGCAGGGCCTCGGCAGCGGTAATCACGGCTGCGCGAGTTTCGGGAGTCACGGGCGTGCGACCGTCGTCCCCAAAATAGCCGATCTTCAGCTGCTTAGTTTCGCGCTCAGTCGGCCAGCGCACGGGCACTGGTGCTGCGCAAGTGTCGCCGTCGTCCGGACCTTGCATCACTTCGAACAGCGCCTTTAAGTCAGCCACGGTGCGCGCCATGGGACCGACCACTCCGATCAGCGCAAATGGCCCGCCCGATGCGGGAAAGTGCCCGGTCGCCGGGATGCGCCCGGGGCTAGGCTTGAGTCCACAGATGCCGCTGAAGTGTGCCGGCACTCGAATCGATCCACCGCCGTCGCTGCCTACGCCACCGGCCGACATGCCCGATGCAATTGCCGCCGCTTCCCCGCCGCTGGAGCCGCCCGGAGTACGTTCCAGATCCCACGGGCTGTTGGTGCGGCCGTATAAGAGATTGTCCGTCTCCCACGCCATCAGGAGTTCCGGCGTGTTGGTTACGCCCAACAGGATCGCGCCCGCACCGCGCAGCCGTGCTACCAGTGGCGCATCTTGGGTTGCGATGTATCCAGCGCGCAGCCGGGTGCCCGATTCGCATCGGAGCCCGGCCACGTCCAGAGAACTCTTGACGCTGATCGGAACGCCGTGCAGCGGTCCGAGAGCATGGCCCCTCATTACCTCATCTTCGGCCTTGCGGGCTTCGCGGCGAACCCGCTCCGCGTCCACGTGCACGAACGCATTCAGTTTAGGATTCAATCTTTCGATTTTCGCCAGGTGCGCATTGGCGACTTCGACCGAGGAGATCTTCTTCTCCCGGATTTGCCGGGCCATACTCACAGCGGACAGGAACGTCAGTTCGGTCATGAGATCCTTGCTCGGAGTGCGCCATCCAGCACACGCTTCTCGTCTTTCGTCAGGGCTCGAAACGCACCCTTCGCCAGGTCTCCCAAGAGCAGCGGACCGATGGCCACTCGCACCAGCCTGAGCACTTCGGCCCCAAGCCCCTCCAGCATGCGCCGTATCTGCCGGTTCTTCCCTTCGTCGAGCGTGATCTCAAGCCAACAGTTCTTCTCTCCCGAGCGCAGCACGGCGGCCTTCCGGGCTCTCAGGAACTCACCATCGGATTTCACGCCCTTCAGCAGCAACTCGACGAGGTTCGCGTTTGCAACCATGGCAATCTGTACGTGGTACGTCTTTTCCAAGTGCGTTTCCGGGGCGGCAATTCGTGCGCCCCATTCCGAGTCATTGGTCAACAGCAGCAGTCCTTCGCTCGCCTTATCCAACCGCCCCGCGGGAGCAACCCAGGGCTGCGATTCCCGAGCCCTCTCCAGCACGGTATACACCGTCTCGCGGCCTTTTTCATCGGAGGCCGTGGTCACCACGCCCCGCGGCTTGTTCATCATGAGATAGATCTTGGTATGCGGATCGACTGCCCGCCCCTCCACCATAATGCGGTCTTGCCCCAGGCGGGTCGGCGTCTCGGGATCGCGGCGCACGCTGCCGTTCAACTGCACGCGGCCGGCTCGAATCAGCTCCGCCGCCTGCGAGCGCGAGCAGTATCCGAGCTTCGAGAGAGCACGCGCCAGACCGATCTTGCGGGATGCTTGCTGCGCTGACACGCGTTCATGCTAATCGAAGCGAGTGCACCCCTGCATGCACAATCCGGATGTCGCAACCACCTATGGCTTGGTACTATGTTGGGGCAATGACGCGGGCACCATCAGTGCTCCCGGCCATTGCGGCTGTGCAAAGGAGTTTCATGGCTCACCAACATCCTCCGCGCTTTCTAAAGATTGTGGACGACGCCAAGACCCGCGTGCGCGAGACCGACGTCGACGCGGTAAAAACCAGAATGGACCGTGGCGACAAATTCGTTCTTGTAGATGTTCGTGAAGAAAGCGAGTTCTCCAAGGACCATTTGCCTGGCGCCATTCATCTCGGCAAAGGCATCATCGAACGCGACATTGAAGCGCGCGTGCCGGAACTTAACACGGAAATGGTGCTTTATTGCGGTGGCGGATTCCGCTCTGCGCTAGCGGCTGACAATCTGCAGAAGATGGGCTACACGAATGTCATCTCAATGGACGGCGGCATTCGCGACTGGCGCGAGAAGGGTTATCCGCTGACCAAGGGGTAACGCTCCGCTTCGTCTCTCCGAGCCATGATGTTATTTGCAGTGGCTCATCACATCACTCACGATCATCGTGGCACCGTCGTAATCTTCAGGCAGAGCGTGGGGCGCTCCAGCAACGCAGACGGATGTCTTCGTGGACTTAATGGCGCTGAACCACTCCGAACTGAGCGGAACAGCAGCGGAGAGATCCTCGCTGCCGAACAGAACGCGAACGACAGTCTTGTAACTGGGCCGGGGAAAATCGTCAGAGACCACACTGTCATGTTGGAAGCTGGCGTAAACATCCTTGCCATTACTGTTGATGTCGGCGCTG
This sequence comes from Acidobacteriaceae bacterium, assembly GCA_003166855.1. Classification (GTDB taxonomy): domain Bacteria; phylum Acidobacteriota; class Terriglobia; order Terriglobales; family Acidobacteriaceae; genus Sulfotelmatobacter. The sequence continues at coordinate 5,094 of PMUM01000361.1, forward strand.
CACACCGCCGAGGGGAAAGCGGGATCGACAAAATCCTGAGCCGTTTGGATGCCGTAGTCTTCCGAGATTTTCACTCCCGAAGGACAACTCACACTTAGCGTCGGCGCGGCCGTACCCGCGCAGCCATGATCGATTCGCCCGTAAGGCGGCGCCGAGGTGGCTTCTACCATGGTAAACATCGGGCCCGGGCCGGAAGTGTTTCCCATGCCATATTGCGTCATAGCGTAAGCGATGAGCGCGCCTCCGCCGCTATTGCCGGTAGCGCACACCGGGTGAGCCGTGTCGCTGTTGAGAAGAGTTGTCCACACCGCGTGAACCACGGTGGCATAGCGGCACGCGAGCGCCCGCGGGCCATCGGTTGCCGGGCCCGTAAGCCAACCATCAGGCTCGTTGATGAGCTGATCGGGATCCGAGAAGTCGATCTGTACCGTGCGGTAATTGTCTGCGTTGATCTCCTGCACCACTAACAATCCGCAATTTGATCCGGCACAACGCGTGTCTCCCTCAAATTCAGAATCGTAGTCGTAGAGCGCATTGCCGCCGCCACCCGTAGTAAAGAACACCGTACCCCGCAGTTGACTCAGGTTCGCAGGCTCATTGATCTTAACGGCCGCGGCGAAATCGCCGGTCGCTTCCGGGCAATCCGATACCACGGCACGGTAGCAGGTGCCGTTTGCCAGACCTGTGCTCGAGCACGAATCTAGCGTGAGTGTGGCCTTGCCAATGGAGTTTTGCGCGGCGTGCGCGGGAGCCACAAAGGCTGCCATCAAGCCCGCGAGCAGGCAAGTGATGGCAGGATAGAAAGCGACGGTGGGGGTTCGTCGCTTTGAGGGTCGAGAACAGTTCAGATCCTGCAAACTTGAAACTTCTACGAATGCCACTACGGTCTCCCGAAATCGAGATGTGCGCCTCGAACAACACTTTCGAGTCTGGCATCGCAAGCAGGGCTCGTCAATGCACTCATTGCGATTTCATGTAAATTAATTTTCAGATAGCGCGGATACTATGCAAGTTCTTGCGCACTTCGCCGCCTCGGATCTTCAATTCGTGTGTTTGCGTGCGGACGGCGATAAGCTTATCGTGGTCTGCGGTCTCGGTCGCCGCATCGCAGGGGCTTGCAACATTCGGATGAGGCCCCAGACTCGACTCGCAAAGTTGTGAACTCCGCCCCTTTGGCAGGCACGTCCGTTACCCGCTTATGAATGGTCGCATTTTCTTCTGGTCGCTTACCTCGGCACTCGCCGGATTTCTCTTCGGGTTCGACACCGTCGTGATTTCGGGCGCCGAAAAAACAATTCAGGCACTTTGGGGGCTGAGCCCAGAGATGCATGGCATTGCCATGGCCTCAGCCCTTTATGGCACCGTCGTGGGCTCCCTGCTCGGCGGCTGGCCTGCGGACCGCTTCGGACGCAAAGCCACACTGCTGTGGATCGGCATTCTTTACTTTGTCGGAGCGGTCGGCTCGGGTCTAGCGAATAACGTAACGATGTTCATCGTCGCTCGCGTCATTGGCGGGCTGGGCATCGGGATCTCGACCGTGGTCGCTCCCATGTATATCTCGGAGATCGCGCCACCCAAGCATCGCGGACGATTGGCCGGGATGTTCCAATTCAACATTGTCTTTGGCATTCTGATCGCGTTCGTTTCAAATGCGCTGCTCGCGGGCATCGGCGAAAACGCATGGCGCTGGATGCTGGGCGTGGCCGCGTTTCCCTCGTTGCTTTACGCTGTGTTCTGCTTCGGACTGCCCGAAAGTCCGCGCTGGCTGCTGAGCCGCAAGGGCGACCGCGAAGCCGGATTGCAAGTCCTGCAGCGAATCGAACCTGACGTTTCGAAAGCAGAAATCGCAGCTCAAGCGGATGAGATCATCGCCGCCTCGACCCAGCAGGCGTCGTCGGGAAGTTTCTGGACCAAACGGCTGCAAAAACCGATCCTGCTCGCCATCTTGATTGCCTTCTTCAACCAGCTCTCCGGCATCAACGCAATTCTGTATTTCGCGCCTCGCATCTTTGAACTGACCGGCCTCGCTGCAAAGGCGGCGCTGCTGCAATCCATCGGGATCGGCGTCACCAACCTCATCTTCACCTTTGTCGGCCTCTGGCTGATTGACCGGCTGGGCCGGCGAACACTTCTATACATCGGTTCGTTCGGCTACATCACCTCGCTCGGCCTCGTGGCCTGGGCCTTTTTCAGCAATCATCTCTCGATCGTGCCGGTGTGCATCTTCGCCTTCATCGCTGCCCACGCAATCGGCCAAGGCGCCGTCATTTGGGTGTTTATTTCTGAGATATTTCCCAATCGTCATCGCGCGGAGGGTCAGACGCTGGGCAGCTTCACGCACTGGATCTTCGCCGCGCTGCTCACAACGTTCTTCCCGCGGATGGTCTCGTCCTTCCCGCCCGGATACGTTTTCTCGTTCTTTGCCGGCATGATGGTTCTCCAGTTGATTTGGGTGAAAACGATGGTTCCGGAGACGAAGGGTGTACCGCTGGAGCAGATCCAAAAGCAGCTGGGGATCGAATAGGGGCATAGAACAATCCAGAGGCGAAGCCGGATTCGCATAGGCGGGAGAATTTTCCGATTATATCTGAGCCCTGTCGGCCTTGGTTCAACCCGCCAGACACTTCAAACTCATGGCCTGTATATTCGAGCGAAGCCTTGGCTCTGAGATCGTATGACTCATAACCATCAAGGGATACTGGTTGAGGTCTGCGTAGATTCTGTGGCCTCCGCGATCGCGGCGGAGCGTGGCGGAGCCGCGCGCGTAGAACTGTGCAGCAGCCTGATTGAAGGCGGAGTAACCCCCAGCGCCGGACTCATCGAAATGACTCGGGCCGCAGTCTCTATGCCCCTGCACGTCATGATCCGCCCGCGCGGTGGCGACTTCTGTTACGAGCCAGAAGAATTCGAAATCATGCAGCGCGACATCGCGGTTGCCCAGCGAATGGGCGCGAACGGCGTGGTATTCGGCATCCTCGACGCGAATGGAAATGTCGACGTAGCCCGCACCCGTCAGTTAGCGGATCTTGCACGTCCTCTCGCCGCCACCTTCCATCGCGCTTTTGACATGACGGCCGACCTGTTTCGCGCGCTCGACGACGTTTGCGCTGCGGGCGTCGACCGCGTCCTCACTTCCGGAGGCGAACCGACTTCTCTTCAGGGACAGGAAACGATTGCGCAGTTAGTGTGCAAGGCCGAGGGCAGAATCGTCGTTATGCCCGGCAGCGGCATCAGACCAGAGAATGCGCGCAGTCTCGTCGAGCGCACGGGCGTCAAAGAAGTTCACGTTGGATTGCGGAGCGTCCTACCGAGCCCCATGCTGCACCGCAACCCGCGAGTATCCATGGGAGCGGTGGAAGGCCGCGAGTACCAGCGCCAAGTCGTGCTCGAAGAGCAAGTCAGAGAACTGTGTAGCGCGTTAGCGAGCGCGAGCTGACCTCGTCAGCTGATGCCGTAAATATTCAAATATCCCTCGGTGGTGGACGTGGAACCCGTTGTTCCCACGTACACCTTTCCGTTCGCCACACTGGGCACCACGAACTTCACCGCAATCCCAGAGGGGACGTCCGTGGAAGGAGCCACTACATCGCAGGCGGTCTTGGACGCTTTCTGATTCGTCGTGTAGAGGCAGCTCAGGGTGGTGGCATCGAAGGCCCACACGTCCGCGGGCCCCTTGCTTCCAGCTCGGCGCGTATCCACGACCCAGACAATCGCCTGAGGAGACGAGATGCTGGGAGACGACACGGTGGGCGTGGGCCCGGGCCAACCGAAGCTAAACGCCGTTGACGCAGTCGGTGTCGTGCAGAATCCGGCGACCGCACCGCTGTTGGTGCAGGTGCTTCCATTGGGATAAAACTCGAACTGCATCAGAGGGAGGTTCGCGCCGGCAAAAAAAGCGTAGCCGGTTGAGCCTCCGCCGCCGGACGTAGTGGACCAGAAGGCCCCACTCCCGATTACGCCACACTCCACGGTTGTGTTGTAGCAGAGCACATGCGGCAGCGCCTGCACGGTCGAGTCCGAAACGCCGTTCCCGGTGAAGCCCCCCAGCGTGCCGACCGGAGAAGTCTGCGCCAGAAAGATCGTGCCTTCTTTCCCGGCTTGCACCAGCAGGTTTGCCGGGTTCCCGCCAGTCTGCACGGGCAAAAGCATAATTCCGCCGGAACCAACGTCATAGTTGTCGGTATTGCGCGTGACCCAATCGTAGGCGGTGAAGAAATCCAGCACGGAAAGGGTATTGCCCGACAACTGCATTTCCAGGATGGAGTTGCCGTAGTCGCATGGCGAAGTCGTGCACGATGTCGGCGCATCATTGGGAGGGGTGCTCACCTTGACGCTGGTGTCTCCGTTCCCTGTAGCGACGAAGATGTGCCCGCTGCTATCCACGACAGGGCCGGCCCCTCCTCCCCAGATTCCGCCCTCATAACTATGCTTGGCCGGGACGGTCGTCCAGATGGCGGTTTGCGTCAGCGCGGTCTGCGCCGCATTCAGCTGATAGGACATCACCCAGCCGTTGTAAGGGAAATTCTTATGGTCGCAGTTACTGCCCCAGGCAACCACGATCTGCGGATTCTGTCCGCTGACCGGGACCGCGAGTAGCGAGGCCCGCTGATTCTGCGTCAACGCGTACGGTGGAGTGGTTCCGACGGTGCCCGAAGTGAATGTGATCTTGTTGAAGGTGCCACCGATGTCGGTGGCTGCCAAGGCGGCCCCATTGATCACGTTCACCGCAAACATTGTCTGCTTGTAGCTATACGGCGTGGTCGTCGTTTTCAACTTCGCAACGGCGTAGAGAACGCCGCTGGTGATGTTTTGCCCTCCCTGGTTCCCGCTGATGTCGATCACTGGCGTGCCTGTGATCCCAATGTAGCCGGGCGCCGGCAGAATGTTGGAGCACAGCAGATCCGTACTCACCAGAGGGATATAGCCGCTGGGGGTGAGATTCGTCGACCAGAGAATGTTTCCGGTATTGCCGTCGATCGCGTATACCCAATCCTGCTCTGTGGCCACATATGCCACGTCGGCGTAGGTAGTGCCGTTGATGGTCACGTTGGGAAGCACCAGAGGCTGGGCGTAGATTGCGCCGTCCACGGCCACCGAGAACTGCTTATGGAACTTGGGACCTGTCGTCGCCGTGATTGCTGCTTCCGTGAGTGCCGGCTCGTTGGGATTGAAACCGAGGTGGTTCGTTCCTCCCTGATAGGTCGTAAGGCACTCGCTATTGCCCGCAGTGGTGGGGCAACCCAACACCTGAGCTGAGGCGGTAACTGCCAAGCAGGCCAAACCAAGGCAAACAAACAGAATTTGAGGGATCTTGACTACGGAAAGACTGGCTGGCAACTTCGCCTCCAATGGGGGAAGGCCAGAAAACTTTACACCGCAGCACCCAACCGGTCAAGGATGAAAGATTCCGCACCACCCTGTGGAAAATCAGAGGGGAGGAGGCCCCTCCAGGCCCCTAAATCGCGCAGTCTCCTAGGGTCGATCCAGCTTCGCCACCGTTAGTGGCGTGCGACCACGACGATCATGAACGTCCCCGGCTTGGCTGTCGGACGGCCTGTTGCTCCCGGTTTAGGTTCCTCAAACTCGGCTGTGGGCAAATACACCTTGTGCACCTCGGGGTCAATGTCCATTGTCTTGGCCCCGACTGGAGTAGTCACGGTCTGCACGATCTCGAATTTTCCAGGCGCGCTCTCGGCAGCAACTTCGAGCTTGCCGTCACGGCAACTCGCGAATGCCTGGTGGCCGTCGAACTTGGTTGCATCCACTCCGGCGCCGATCGGCATATCCGCAATCACCTTGCCGTCGTCCGTGCTCATCACGATCAGCTTCTGCGGATTTCGACATCCAATAAACAGTCGACGTTTCTCTGTGTCGATGGATAGCCCCACCGGAGCGCCGCCGGGAGCGACAGGCCAGTGGGCAACGACTTTCCGTGCCTTGATGTCGACCACGGCAACTTCGTTCTTGTCCACCAGATTGATGTAGACCTTCCCTGCTCCGTCGGACGCGAGAAACTCCGGTTTACCCCCCAAGGCGATGGGAGCTTCGATCGCTGCGGTTTTGGGGTCCGCATCGGGCTTGAGCAGCATCAGAACGCCGTCGTCCCCAGAGACGGCCAACACCAGCCCGCTGGCTTTATCGAAAATAATCCCATCAGCGTCAGGGTTTGCCTTAACCGTACCCAGCACCGCGTTCGTCTTGAGATCAAAAATTACAATTGCTCCGGCGCCGTCGGTAATGAATCCTCGTCCCGCCTCAGGAACCAGAGCAACTCCGTGGTTGTGCTTCTGGCCGGGAATGTCCGCGACCGTCTTACCCGAGTCGGCATCGATCACCATCGTGTGGGTGCTTCGGGGAACGTAGAGACGGTGCGTCTTTGCATCCAGTGTGATGTAGTCCATTCCGCCGTCGCCACCGACGTGAAAAGTCTTCTCGACCACCCAGTCTGTCTGCCCGGCAACTCGCGCACTAAACGCGAACGAGGCCAATGTGATCAGGACAGCAATCAATACATTCCGAAAGCGCATAAGATCCTCCTGGAAATGAGCCGGCCCAGCATACCATTGCATTCCGGTCAGAATCCTCAATGTCTTGGCATCACAACGCTGTCCGGATCTGCATCTTCGATTCGTACCGCGTTTCAGCGAGATTGCTCTCATTGCGATACCATTGCGTTGCTTGCGAGATTCAATCAGTCGCACATGAAAATTGCATGAAAAGGGGCTGACGACATGTACGGAGTCTCCACACTTCGCTGGGTCCGAACGTCTGTGGTGCTGATCGCTCTTTCCTTTCCAATTCTGACCGTGCGTCCCGCGAAGGCCCAGCCCGCGGCGGCAGGAAGTTCTCAAAACACAGTCGCGCAGGTTCATGCCCTCAAGGTGACCGTGCTTTCTACGATGCTGGTAGGCGATGTGAAAGGGATCGGTGAATGGGGATTTTCTGCTCTGGTTGAGGCCGATGGGCGTCGGGTGCTTTTGGATACGGGATCTCATCCCGACACGGTGCTGCAGAACGCGCGCGATCTGAACCTTGATTTGTCCGATGTAAAAGAGGTAATTCTCACCCATAATCACTGGGATCACGTCAGCGGGCTGATAACCCTTCGCAAGGAGATGATGAAAAAGAATCCAGCCGCGTTATCGGCGGTGCATGTTGCGCGCGGCATTTTTTACAGCCGCCCCGGCCAGGACGGGGAAGACAACAAGATGATCGCGGTGAAGAAAGAATACGAAGCGACCGGAGGCAAGTTTATCGAACACGAGCAAGCCTCGGAGATCTTTCCCGGCTGGTGGTTGACAGGACCGGTGCCACGCAAGTATCCCGAACATAACTGGAGCAGCGTCGGAAAGGTGCAAACTCCCGCAGGATTGGTGGAGGACACTATCCCCGAGGACCAGTCTCTGGTACTGAACACACCTCAGGGACTCGTGGTGGTGACCGGCTGTGGGCATGCTGGGATCATTAACATCCTGACATTCGCGCACGAGGAGTTTCCCAATGCACCGGTCGAGGCAGTTATCGGAGGACTGCACTTGTTCCCGGCGACCGACGATCAACTGAACTGGACTGCCGACAAGATGAAAGATTTTAGAGTGGCGCACCTGGTCGGCGCGCATTGCACGGGCATCGAAGCCGTGTATCGGATTCGGGAGCGACTCGCCCTGCCTCGCGCTGCGGCTGTCGTGGGAACAGTGGGATCGACTTTCGTGCTAGGCGAAGGGATCCACCCGGGACAACTGGCCAAGTGAACGCGCTGAGGAAGCGCCCCTAACGTATCTCACCGCGCGACGTATCCGCCATCAACCGGCAGGACTCTTAATTTTCGCTGGTTTTGAAGCTATTCGTACCGCAAAGCCTCGATGGGGTCCAGACGCGAGGCGCGGACAGCAGGTACCATGCCGCTCACCAACCCTACTGCAGCCAGGATAACCGTGGCTACGATCAGAGTGCTCGGAGAAATGATCAAGCGGACGTCGCCAGCCTCCGCGTTCTTAGCCATCGCGCTGTACAGGGTGAGCCTTCCGGCGGAGAGCGAGACACTGTAGGCCAGGATCACTCCGAGCGCGCCGCCCAGAAAAGTGATGGTCAGAGATTCGGCCAGGAACTGAAACAGGATGTGACTCCGGCGAGCGCCCAGCGCCTTCTCCACTCCGATTTCACGGGTGCGCTGCGTCACCGAGACCAGCATGATGTTCATCAGGCCAACTCCGCCAATGCCTAACGTAAGCGTGCCGATGAACCCCAGCAGAATCTTCAGGCCAATGGTAATCATTTCGAACTGGTGAACCTGTTCCATGAGGTTAAATACCATCATGGCGCGCCGGTCGGTGGGGTTGAACTTATGTGCGATGGCCATCACGGAGCGCACGGTGTGTTCCAGATCTTCGTAGGCTGGTGTCTCATAGTTGAACCAGATGGAGCCGAGGTAGTGAGTATCCTTAACGCCGCTCATGGTGGTGAAAGGGACGTAGATCACGCGATTAATATTGTCTTCGCCCGCTTGCATCTTGGGGCCCAGGATCCCGACGACTTCCACGCTAAGGCCATCGATGCGAATTCGTTCACCCAATGCGTTACGCCCAGAGAAGAGTTTCTCTTTGGCCTCGGATCCAATCACGGCGACGCGCGCGTGCTGTATCTCATCCTCCGCGTTATAGAAGCGGCCCTGCTCGAGTTTGAGCGCTCGGATGGGAAGCACGTTGGGATAATTGCCGGTGACGTTGAAGGTGAACGTCCTCGTCTCGTACTGGATGTTGGCTTGCTTGGAGACTTCTGGAGTGATGTGAGTGATCTGAGGGATGTTGGTAGTCAGCGTGTCGACGTCGTCGAGGGTAAAGCGTATAGGCACGCCTGCCTTCTGGCCGCCCGCCTGCATGGAGCTGCGGCCGGGAACCATGATCATCAATTTAGTGCCGAAGTTGGCGAAAATATTGGCGCAGGCCTGGCCGAAGCCGTTGCCGTAGGACAGCAGCATCACAACCGTGGCGATACCCCAAGCCATGCCCAGCATGGTGAGCGCAGTACGACGCCGGTTGTGCTGCATCGCGCCGTAGGCTTCGGTAAGCAGATCGCGCAACATCGTCTCAATCCCTGGTCCTGAACTCCGGTCTCACTCCTGTCGGAGGGCTTCCACAGGTTGCAGCATCGCGGCCTTCCGCGCGGGATATAGCCCGGCAACGACGCCCGCCAGCGTCAAGCAGGAGATCGCCAGAATCGCCGATGCGGGCACCAGCTTGGGAGGATCAAAATTCCCCGGGCTTGGCTGCGTGCCCAGCAACGCCATCAGCGCGCCAGCTAGCCCCATGCCGATGAGTCCACTTAAGAACGTAAGAAGAATTCCCTCCAGAAAAAACTGGACCAGAATGCTCCGATTGGTGGCCCCCAATGCCTTGCGCAATCCAATCTCACGGGTGCGTTCGCTCACCGCTACCAGCATGATGTTGATCACGCCAATGGCGCCCAGTGCGAGGGTCACGAGTCCCACCGTGCCCAGGAACAGGTTCATGGCATCAAAAATCTTGCCCATCATCTCGGCCTGCTGAACCGTATCCATGCTTTCGAAGGCGTCTAGATCGTGGTAGTCGAAGCCATGATTCCTGGCGATGATCTTGCGGACGTCTTCCTGCGCGAGCAAGTGCTCCGCGCTCACACGCGGCTGATAGTTGATGATGGAGATGGAGTTTTGGTGGTTCTCGCCTTTCAGCGGGAAGTATGTGGCCATCACCTGGTACGGAATGTAGCCCCGCATGTTGGTAAAGTTTTCATCACCCCGGCCGACGCGCTTCAGCGTGCCGATCACTTCAAACCTTACGTCGTTAAGCAGGACGGCTGCACCGAGCGCCGGTCGTCCAGAGAACAGGTTTCGGGTTAGTTCGTCACCGAGGACGATGACGTTGCGTCTCTGAGATTCGTCCAGTCCATTGAGCCACCGGCCCTGATTGATTGGAAGAAACCGGATCTCATTAAACTGCGGCTCCACGCCGACAATCTGTCCGTTGGCCGTGGCGAATTCGCTGACCGCGCGCACATCCTCGCGAGCCAGCACCGGCGAAGCTTGGCGAACGTGAGGAGCTTCCTTGCGGATGTCCGCGTAGTCCTGGTAGGTCAGCAGATAGTTGCGGGCGGAATTCATGCTGCCGGCGACCGCGGGCGCCCGGCCGGGGAAAATAAACATGATGTTTTCGCCGTATTCGGCCAGACCACGCTTGTTTCCCGAGCGGAATCCCTCGCCCAGGCCGACGAGTAGCATCAGTGATCCCACACCCCACGCAACGCCGAACATAGTGAGGAACGAGCGCAGCTTGTGTGCCCAAAGTGTACGGAAGATTTGCGCGAAGATGTCCAGCATCATCCGCATAATGACTAATGACCGACATTGTACCTTTGCCGATGTCGACCGAAGACAGTTTTCGTCGAAAGAGCCGGCCCTGGATTCAGTGAGCAATGGAGGAAGTGACTGCGCGCAAGTGAAGAAGTTCGGTTCGGACGCGGGAAAGCCCGAGTATCGCCATGGTGTTCATCCATGAACATTACGGAGATGCAGGAACCGCAGAAATGGTCGAAGCGCACGGCAAGGCCGCCGGGTTGACACTATATGGAGCGCAAGCTAAACCACAGAAAACATGGTGAGCGCGGTAGGAATCGAACCTACAACCTACTGATTAAGAGTCGGTGAATCCGAACCGGTCGAGCGCCCACTTTCACACTGAAGAATCAATGACTTGCCGATAGCCAAGCCCGCACGGAAGCGCTTTGCAGTGGTATCGAAAAGACGCGAGTTAGCGCATATGGGATCGAACGGTACGGCACACTTATGGCACACCGTGTGGTCTAGGGATTTCAGCCTTTTGATTCGATTCGTGCTAAAGTTTTGACATGGTAGTCACGGTCAACATTCCCGATGAACTGGCGGCGCGGGCCAAGGCACGTGGCCTGTCTCTTGAAGCCTATGTGCAAGAGATTTTGGCGGAGCAGTTAGCACGTCCTGTGCAAACTCGACAGCCGCGTACGCATGAAGAGATTCGCGTCTGGCTCGACTCACTCGCCCAATTCTCGGACAAGATTCCCCCGTTGCCTGAGACCATTTCGCGCGAGTGGCTTTACCAGGATCACGACTAAATGGCTATTGCGTCGTGTCTCGTGGATACCAACATCCTGCTACGCATGACACGCCGCTCGGATCCTCAGCACCAGCTCGTGGACACAGCGCTAGCTCGGCTCGCTTTCCAAGGCACAATTCTCCACTATACGCACCAGAACATCGCTGAACTTTGGAACGCAATGACGCGCCCTGAGGAGCGCAATGGTCTTGGTTTGACGGTGGCCGAGGCGGAACGCCAGGTGCGTGCAATCGAGGCCGGAATGAGTTTTTTACCAGATGGTGAAGCCGTCTATCGGGAGTGGCGCAGGATTGTCGTGCAGTACGGGGTGTTGGGTGTTCAGGTGCATGATGCGAGATTAGCTGCAGCGATGTACGTGCATAGCGTTAGCCACATACTCACGTTGAACGTGACCGACTTTGAGCGTTTCAGCGGTCTCACCGCAGTGCATCCCGGCAGCATCCTTTAGCCGGTCCCTGACGAGTTCTCCGCAAGCTTGTCGAACCAGCGCGATTCTCCGCCAGCACCGGGTGAGACCATCATTGCAAGGTTGGCCCTTTATGATGACACCGGATTTGTTTCTCGCCATGAAGCCGAGCAAGCTCTCGAATCCGCCGGCGAATACTTGAAAGTGATCCGAGTTGATATCGCAGCCCGAAAGCCTTAAATCCGAAACTGATGAAATGTCTCTCCTTTGCAATATATTCCCGCACTTCAACTGTAAGCCGGACCAGCCGATCTATTCGGTCTTGGTCGGGAGGCGATACTTTGCGCAGTATCTTTATCTTCTGTTCAATCTCCGCTAGGAAAGCTACCGCTAAAGTTGTGCTCTTGTCTGTCATCTTGCCTTCTACGCGCCCGGCGGACTCGCGGGCTTGCTCTTCACTTCTTGGTGAGCAGTATCGAAGATAGCGACGCGAGTCCATCCCGCCTTCGTCATGTTGCCCTGAAGCTTGACAGCCTCGTCGTAGGTTTCTGTGACGCCGAGCCAACGGGGCTGGTCGTTTGAATCGCATCCCCAAACAGCGAATTTGCCGGTTTTCGCTGTGATCGCTTCGTTGTGCATTGCATCCTCCGCTGACCATTGTGCGGTAAGGTCAGCACACCCGGAAAGTGGCACCCGGTCATGTACTCTTGGGATTGGCGGCGCTGCTGCGGAGTTGCAGTAGAATCACGATAATGGCGAACGATTCACAAGAAACGCCCGAGCTTAGGAAAGTTCATTGCAACGAGTGCCGCAGGGAAACTGAGCATCGATTGCTGATGACCGTGCAAGGTGATTCAGGCGAGAACGTCGAACTGGACGAACTAGACGGACACGAATGCACCATTTGGTGGGAGACAACGTTCGATCTGCTGCAATGCTGTGGCTGTCGAGAGACGCTGCTCCGCCGAACGTTCATATTTTCGCCACATGACGACCGCCCTGACGTGCGCTATTTTCCGCCGCGTGTGTCAAGACACTCGCCCAAGTGGAGGGATGCCCTACCTTGCGATGTGAGACTTCTGCTGGACGAAGTTTACAGGGCGCTGGATGCCGACAACTATCGTTTGCCGATGATGGGTGCGCGGGCTCTTGTGGATATGGTCATGGTGGAAAAGATAGGAGATGTGGGTCGTTTTGACCAGAAGCTCAATGAACTTGAGAGAGCGGGCTTCGTAAGCTCTAAGAACCGAGAAGTCTTGGCAGCAGCACTTGATGCTGGGAGTGCCGCAGCCCATAGAGGCTACGCTGCCACCCCGGCTGAGGTTAATATCGTCATGGACATTGTTGAAAACATGCTTCAGGCGGTGTATGTGCTGCACGATGCGGCGCAGAAGCTCAAGAAATTGACGCCACCTAGGCCAGCCCGAACCGCGCGGCGTTAGAACGGCATCTTCGCCCCGCCGCACTCCTCTACCATCATGCCCCCGCTGTTTCATCCGCTGTTCGTTGTATGATGCCAGCGGCAGTTTGCTAAGGCTCATAGTTGCCGTTCACATGTTTGCGACTGATACAGTCGGACGAGTTTTCAGCCTTCATAATTTTTCTCCAAGCCCATCACACGAGCGCAGGAAGGTGGGCAAAAAGAGAAGACTGCCCGTGTGATGAGGCAACGTCGTCGCTGCCGAGCATTACGTTGGTTACCTTGTGTCCATATCACTGAAGGACGACGATCATCCTTTCCGGGTTGAATAGAGGAGAGACCAACATGGGACGACCGCTGGCAATGAAACTTGCCTTTATTTTGTTCACGCTGCTGCTGTGTGCAGGCTGTGGCGGGACGAAATCTACACAAACGCCACCACCAAACGGATCGCTCGCGTCAGGGGCATGGCAGTTCAACCAATCTCAGCCGTCTAGTGAGGGAACTCTGCTGGACTTCAACCTCTCGCAAAGTGGCACGCAAATCAGCGCCGTCGGTTCTACCTCCTGCTTCGACTACGGCGTGAACCAGCCGCCGTATTCCGGCCCCGGCGGGCTGGAGGGCGTCGTGATGGATGGTGCTCCTACCTGCGGTGGCGTCAGCGGCTCTATCAGCGGGAACAGCGTGACCATCACTTGGAACACGGACACGACGTTCACGGGCACGCTGAATTCAAACGGCTCCATCACGGGCACCACAAACAACAACGGCGCGACGAATTCCTTCACCGCGAGTCCCGTTGCCAGCCTCGTGCCAAACGGGACCTACTCCGGCACGTTCTCCGAAGGCTTCTCCGGCGACATCGTGCTCACCACGAGCAGCGGATCAAACTACCAGCTCACAGGAACGATGACGGTGAACGGGAACGGTCCGTACAGCCTCACGGGTCAACTGCTCGGTAACATCCTGCTGCTGTCGGGCACCGTGGAGGGCGAGCCCGCGTCCTTCCAGATGTACTACGACGCGACGGGCAACATCACGGGGACGGCGCATTCAATAACCGCGTTCACGAACAGCGGAGGCTCCACGATGTACTCGGGCCAACTCACGCCACAATAGGGAATGATCGGTCCCAGCGATCTCGGCCGCGAACTGGACTCTCTCGCAACGGTTCTGCGAGATTCGCGCAAGAAGCTCAACGACGAGAAGGACGCGCTGTGCAACCAAGTAAAGGACGGGGGTATCAACACGCAAGAGGGATTACTTCGACTGGTAGAGATGAACACCAGTCATTCCAACGACATCATGCTCCCGGTGGCTCAGGCGGCACTTAGAGCGGCGCAGTTTCAATGCAGCTCGGCTGTGCAGCTCACTAATTCCGTAAACCTGGCAAGAAAACTTGAAAAACTCACCTGGGCCCTGATTGCCCTTACAGCGGTTCTAGCTGTCGGCGCTGCCGGAGATTTGATCACAGCCGCCAAGACCATGCTGTATGTCCCACCGCCGCCCATAGTCAAATTTGTGCCCCCTTCGCCCACATTATTTGGCCGCTGACGGGAGATGCTCCGCATTGTCGAGGCACAGAGCGGCGGTGGTTGGAATGCCTTTACTGCCTGGCCCGGAATGGCGGGAAGATTCTGGCGCGGGTCGAGCAAACTCTGTCAAGGTGCGTGCCCGCGTAGCGGCGACCTTCAGGTCGGCCTTGACAGAGTTTGCGCCCGCGCTACGCTGCCATTATCCGGGGCAGGCAAGGGGTTCTAAAAACCGATTCCGAGACCCATGCCGTGGTCCTGCCGTTGACCCTGGGAGGCCTCCTGCTGCGGCGCAATCGTCTGGTTCGGTTTGATCTCGGGCACATGCGTGCTCTGTTGCGATACATCGTGACCGAGCGTCGCAGGCAGCTGCTCGCGGTCGTTGGTGAAAAGCTGTGCATCGTGCGCTCCGCGCGAGACAGAGACATAGGCCATGCGGCTGTTGAGCAG
>PMUM01000163.1 GCA_003166855.1 Acidobacteriaceae bacterium
CCAGATTGTAAACGCATTCGCCGAGCACAGAGTAGCATCGCCGCGTCGTCTCTATGTCCCCGAAGTAAGGATCGGGTATCTCACGATTACGTTGAGGACGATCCGCATATTCACTCAGGAGGTGAATTTTGTGCTTCGCGTCTGCGTATAAGCTCTCAAGCTCTGCTAAGTTCTCGTAATCCATGGCGAAAATCAGATCCGAATTGGCTATTAGCTCAGGAGTGGTAGGCTGGGCACGATGCTTGTCCAGCGGCATCCCAAGTTCGCGGGACACATCGACTGCCCACGTGTGCGCTTCGCGGCCCAAGACCGCGTGCAACCCGGCAGACTTCACCACCACGTCGCCGATTTCGCGCTCGGCGAGGGCTCGCTTGAGCATGGCCTCCGCCATCGGGCTTCGCATCAGATTGCCGTAACAAACGAAAAGAACGGAGCGGGCGATTTCGGTGGCGGCTCCGGCTGTGGAATGGCCGTTGCGGCTAGGAAACCCTGCGGTGTCCCGGATGCGAAGCTTCGCGTACTTCGAGCGAGCCTCCGGCCTGAGCCTCGAGTAGACAGCCAAATACGACTGCAATTTGTGTGGCGCTACTCTACGAAACGCGGACTTGAAAAGCGCAGATCCGAAAGACCAGAGCATCCCACTCATTTCTGCGAAGAAGGGAAACGGATCCGACCAAGACCAGACAGCTTCCTTAATCAGAGGAGAACAATCTGTAATGGCGAGCATCAACTCCCTTACGATTGAGGGCTTCGGACCGATCCTGCCCGCATTGCGGAATAGGATGCTCTGCATACGATCGAAATAACCCGCACTCCAGCGCCAGCGCGCTCCCACACGGTATCGCTCTGGCACAACTGGTTGCTCACCATGCAGGACTTGCCAGTAGAAATACGGAAAATTGACCCCGGCGGCGATGGGAAACGAAACCGAGCCCCAAAACCGTCCGTTTACTTCCATTAAGGCCGAGGTTCGAGTCTCCCGATCAACACGATACTCGACCATCGCCACTCCCTCCCATTCAAGGGCGCGGAGTAGTTGCATCGAAGAGTGGACTAACTCCGAATCGGGTTCTTCGGCAACGGCGAGAATGGCGACACCACCGGTAGCAGGTGCTTCTTTTAGGCGGCGGTGCTGAAACTTCGCAATGCACACGCCGTTGTGGATCAAGATTTCGACCCCGACGCCTTCCCCTGGGCAGTACTCCTGCAACAGAACGCTGCCCCACGCATTTGTGGCAAGGGCGCTTGACAACTCCTGCAGGCTTTGGAAGTAGAAGATGCGGAAAGCGGCCGCGCCCTTTTTCTCTGGCTTGGCCACGACTGGAAAGCGCAGCTTCGGGGCGACAGATTCGAGTTCAGCAACAGATGCGACCGAGCATGTGAACGGCACCCGGATGCCGCACCGCTGCGCTGCTGCCAGCGTGAGCGATTTATTGAGGACTCGCTCCACAGACTTAGGCGGCGGGCACCCGACGCGCAGCAGCGGACTCAATTCGTCGTACAGGTCGGCTAGAGCCGCGAGCGGCGGATCGCCTGCAGGCAGTATCGTGTCGAATTCCGATTCTCGCACCAAAGACAGCAGGGCTCGGGCGAATGCGACGGGATCCTTGCGGCGCGCCGGGAGTCGGTGGAAACGGCGGATCGAGCGAGAACTGATGTCGGGTTCTTCCGGCTGAAATGATGCTACCTCCACAGGTATGCCATGCTTTTCCAGAGACCGTGCCATGGGCACACTGATCCTCGGCGACGCGCCGAGTATCAGGACAGGAGGATGTGGTGAGTGCTTGTTCATTCGTCATGCACCTAAGAGGGGGAAGGCTCCTCTAAAAGGCGTTTATGGAATTGTCTTACACTTTCTCCTGGTACGTCTCCACCAACGCGAGCGTCACCTCATCCTCTTGGTTCGCGCCCAACTGACCCACGTCCCAGGCACGATGCGTCCAGAACGCCCATGCTAGTCCCGTGCCGTATACCAAGCCGGCTATCAGCAGTTGTATCAGAAGGGGACCCAATCGATGGGGAACGAACCACCGCTGCATCAGCAAGAGTGCTGCTACCAAGGGAGCCGATAACGCCAGAGGAAACACAAAGGCGCGATAGAGATATGTCCTGAGGTTGATTCCCAGTAAGCGACAGAGGTGACGCGGCAAAAACAGAATCATCGAACACGCAAGTGGAATCGCTGTGCCGATGGCGTCTCCCATAATGCCGTATGGGCGTACCAGGATGACGCTTAGGATCAGGTTGGAAGCTCCCTCCGCCAGCACCACCCATGCCCATGTCCGATGTTTTGCCATGCCCCACAGGGTTCGTCCCGATGCGGACTGCGCCAGCATCAGTGTCATGGGATACAAAAGAACGAGCATGACCGGATAGCTGGTGGCCACGTATTTCGGACCAACCCAAGCCTCTATGACGGATTTACCCAAGACTGTGAGGACCGCCGTGATCGGGAAAATAATGAAAGCGCAGGCGCGGTTGCCAACGACGAAAATCTTGCGCAGAGCATCAAGGTCGCCGGTGGCATGAGACTGGCTCGACATGGGCACGAAGATCTGAGCCAAACTGCTCACCAACTCGGAGGCGTAGTCCACCAGGCGTGAGCCGATCGTGAAGTAGGTGATGGCGGCGGCGGACATGAACGTGCCAATCACAAGAGCGTCCGTCTTGAAGCGCAGACGACCGGCGACGATGATCAAGAATGTCGTCCCGCTGTAGCTCGCAATCCGGCGCAAGCTTTCTCGGCTCACGTGTTGGAGTCCAAGCCGCAAGCGCAGATGCCGGAACACCGCCGCAGCATTCACGAATCCGTTGAGCAGCGGCAGGCTGACGGTGATAAAAGCCACAGTCAACAGTCCGCCACCATGGCGCAAGGCAAACACAATCAGCACGGCTCGCAGCAGAGTGGAGCTGACATTCACAAAATTCAGCAAGTAGAAACGCTGCAGTCCTTCCAGAATGCCGCTAAAGACGCCCAGTGGGAATCCGAGCGAAACCGAGATGCCAACCATGAACAGAAGCCAGCGCGCCGTGACCAAGAATTCGGCGGGGATTCGAAAGATGGAGTCAACGAAATAGGTGGCGATCAGGGTAATGAGCATCGCCACGATCCCAATGCCGGAGTAGCTGAACATGGCGGTGTTGACCAGACGATTCAGTTCTTCGTGCTCGTCCGTGGCCGAATACTTGGCGACGTAGCGCACGATGGAAGAACGTATGCCCAGGTCGAACAGACCGTAGTATCCGGTGACCGAGAAGATCAGGATCCACAGACCAAAAGCGTCATCCCCCAGGCGGTGCAGGATGAAAGGGGAAAGGAAGATTCCCACCACGACGTTCACGCCCAGGGCGAACCAACTCGATCCCACGTTCTTAAGAATCTGGCCTTTGTTGAATTTCATGAACCCGGTTGCTCCGACGAAGCCGTCACCAGGGAAGGCGGATGTTTTTCAGTCGTCACCTGTGCCGCTGAAACTTGCGCCACGCACTCGGCGAGGTCTTCACCGAAAACGCGGACATGCGGCTCGCGCAGAATCTCCAGGTGACTAAAATCAACTTCGTGGATCTCGACTCCAGTGGTAGTTCTCTTGCCCCAGCCCATTTCTGGATCGTCGACGTAATAAAAAGGCTGCTTTGGCCGCTTAAACAGGATGACTGGAGCCCGGAACCGGGTGGGAGTGAAGCCCTCAGGCCAGTAGGTCTGCTGCCAATCGGTGCGCGCAGGCTTCGATCCGACAAGATTTTGGACCTTGTTTTCGGCGACGCGTTTGTACGAAGCGAGTCGCTCGGAGAAACTCAGTTTCTTCATTTCGCGCAGACGCTGGCCGTAATAAGAGAGCTTCCACAACCAGCGATTCTGACTGTGCTGCAGAACCCAGGTGTCGAAGATGGCGAAGAGTCCCACTTCGTCGCCTTGCGATTCCAGTTTGAGCACGATTTGTTCTGCGATGTGCGTTCCGTCGCACAGGCCACCCAGACAATATGGACCGCGAGGTTGCACCGATTTGATCGCCGCGACGTACTCATTGGTGAGAGCCTGCATTTCTTCTTCGGAATATGGTCGCTTCCCACCGGTAACAGGAGCATGCCCCTGGATTTTGTACACCGTCTGTTCGGGGCCCATGTGTCGCGCCAGCATGGCGTAACCCAACGATTCTTCTCCTGGCGGGACGATGGCAAAGAACGGCAACCGGCCGCGCTCTCCATGCTGAATCTCCATCACCACGGGATCGCCTTCAACTTCCGCTTCATGCTCGATCAATTGTGCCAGCGATTCGACAGTCGCGGCGCGAAATAAGGCTGCGAGCGGGATCTGCCGTCCAGTTGCCGCAGAGATTCGCGATACCAGGCGCGCCGCCATCAGCGAGTGGCCGCCTAAATCAAAGAAATCGTCGGTTACGCTGATCGATTCCACATGCAGAATCTCCCGGAAAACGGAGAGCAGAAACGTTTCCCGTTCGTTGCGGGGTGCAATGATGGCCGATTGATCTCGCCGCTCCGGCAAAGGCGGCGGCAGGGCTCCGCGGTCGATTTTGCCGGTGGGTGTAAGGGGAAACGCCGCCAGAACGGAGAACAGGCTCGGCACCATGTATTCCGGCAAACTCTGCCTGACATACGAGCGCAGATCGGCGATGCTGAGTTGCTGGGAAGGCTTGGGCACAATGTACGCGACCAGTCGTTTGTCGCCGGAATCGTCCTCACGCGCCATCACGATGTTATGGTGAATCGCCGGGTGACTCGCGAGCACAGATTCGATTTCCCCAAGTTCAATGCGAAACCCGCGGATCTTTACCTGATGGTCGATACGGCCGAGATACTCCATATCGCCATCCGGCAGAAACCTGGCCAAATCACCTGTCTTGTATAAACGCGCTCCCGGATGAGAACGGAAAGGGTCGGGGATGAACCGCTGGCTGGTCAATTCAGGCCGGCTAAGGTATCCGCGGGCGACTCCGGCACCGCCTACATACATCTCGCCAGCCACGCCGATGGGCACGGGCTGGCGGTGCTGGTCGAGGACGTATAGCTGCAGATCAGGTATGGATCGGCCAATCACGCTACCGCGCGTCGTATCGCCCAAAGATAACGGGCGGTACGTGACGTGGACCGTCGTTTCAGTGATGCCATACATGTTGACGAGCACAGGCTTTTGGTCGCCGTGGCGCTCGTACCACGGCTTGAGACTCTGCATCTCCAGCGCTTCGCCGCCGAAAATGACATAGCGAAGAGCAAGATCCTGCACTCCAACGCTGTCCTCGGCGCGGATCAACTGCCGAAAGGCGGACGGAGTCTGGTTCAAGACCGTGACCCGCTGGTCGTGAAGCAGACGGTAAAAGGCTTCGGGCGACCGGCTGACCAGATAAGGCACAACCACGACGCGACCACCGTAGAACAAAGCGCCCCAGATCTCCCACACGGAGAAGTCAAAAGCGTAGGAGTGGAACATCGTCCAGACGTCGCGCTCGTCAAATCTGTACCAGTCCCACGTCGCCTGGAAGAGGCGGACCACGTTGAAATGCGTGATCAGACAGCCCTTGGGCTTTCCCGTAGATCCCGAGGTGTAAATGACGTAAGCAAGGTTGTCCGGAGCGGCGCCGCCCTTGGGATTCTCGCAGCTTTCCTGTGCAATGACGGGCCAATCACGGTCCACGCAGATGATCTGCGCCTTGTGCTTGGGTAATCGTGCCTCCAGGTTTTCCTGGGTGATCACCACCGGAGGATTGGCGTCTTCAATCATGAAGGCGAGTCGTTCCGAAGGGTAAGAAAGGTCCAGCGGCAGGTAGGCGCCCCCAGCTTTCAGAATGGCTAGAATAGCGACGATCATCTCGAGAGATCGCTCCATGCACATCGCGACTAGCGTCTCGGGGCCAACCCCTTGCTTCCTTAAGTGGTGCGCCAGTTTGTTTGCTCGCTGATTCAGTTCGTCGTAAGTGAGAGACTGATCTTCGTAACGGACGGCCACCGCCTCAGGCGTTCGTTCAACCTGTGCTTCCACCATCTCGTGGATGCACTGACTCGCTTTGTATTCAACCGCCGATTTATTCCACTCGAACACGAGTTGGTGGCGCTCAGTCGTCGTCAGCATCTGCAGGCGAGAGACAGGTTGCTCGGGATTCTCCACAGCCGATTGAATTAGCGTCCGAAAATGGCCCATCGCCCGTTCGATCGTGGCACGATCAAATAGATCGGTACTGTAAGAGAATCTAACCTCCAGTTCGTCATCACTTTCCACGACTTCGACGCTCAGGTCGAGGCTCTCGGTTCCCGTGGCAACCCGAACTGGTTCCCAGCGGAGACCGCCTGCATCGCCGGGCTTCGAGGCGACTCCCCGGCTGAATGAAACCTGAAACAAAGGATTGCGGCTGACTTCCCGGCGCACGCCCAAAGCATCGAGCAACGTTCCAAAAGGTAACGTTTGATGCGCAGCCGCTTCGGTCCGAACCGTCGAAATACGGCTCAGCGTTTCTCGGAAGCTGGCCTCTGCGGAATACTGTGCCCGCAATACCAGATGGTTCGAGAGTGCTCCGACCACAGCTTTTAGCGAAGGATCGCTCCGACCCGCAACCTCAGTACCGATGACCATGTCGTCGGCGCCGGTGTAGCGAGCGAGCAGGCAGAAGAACGCGGCCGACAGAACGAGGAATTCGCTCGATTCCTCTTTATTACTGAATGCCTTGATTGCATTCCGCAGATCCCCCGTCACGAGCATGCGCTGCTCAGCGCCGCGAAGGCTCGGTGACATTGCCCTAAGGCGATCGGACGGCAATTCAAGTCCGTTGGGCGCATTGTCAAGTTTATGTTTCCAATACGATAGGTCCGCAGCAAGCGCCTCACCGCCCAGGTAGCCCTCCTGAGACCGCAGGTAGTCGGTGTATTGAGCTCTGGGCGGTGGCAAAGGTGTGCCGGCGACGATCGATGCGTAGGCGGCAGCAACCTCCTCTCCGAGCAACCGCGCGGATTCCGGGTCACAGATGATTTTGTGCGCGATCAGAATGTACAGGTGTTCGTCGGATGACAATCGGTAGAGTGTGGCTCGAGATAACGGGCCGGTTTGCAGGTCGAACGGATGGTTCAGTTCTTTGGCAACCAGCGAGTACGCGGACTGCTCGCGCTCCTTTTCCGGCAGAGAGGTCAAGTCGACTAAGGTGAGTGCCCCACACGTCACAGCGGACCTGACCGCCCGCGGTTCGTCGTTCTCCATGACGAAGCGCGAGCGCAAGATCTCGTGCCTTGTGTGCACGAGCCGATTGGCCTCCTCAAGCCGAGCCGGTTCCAGTCTTCCACGGACTCGCAGGCAGACAACAGCGTGGTGCGAAGCAGCGGTACGTTCCAGCTGCTCGAGCACCCAGAACCGCCGTTGCTGCGCCGACAGCGATTCCGAGTGCTTTGGAGTCTCCGAATGATTCGAGAGATCAAAATTGTCGTTCATCGGTACTGAGTCTCATTCCACGCGCGTCAAAGTTGCATTCTGAGCCCGCTTATCATCCGTTGTCTCCGCCACCGCCAGGGCAGCCACATAACCATGGCTCACAGGCAAGTCTTGCAGTATCCAGCGGCCAGCTTCAGATGGATCGGGCCTCGTCGCCAGTAGAGCTCGAAATTCATTGGGAGCAACGGAGACGTCAAACTGGTGCAGCGGCAACGAGAGTCCTTCGCCTCTTGCCTTAACGTAGGCCTCTTTGCGAGTCCAGCAGCGAAAGAAGGCCACCTGCAGTTCCTCTCCCGACAGACCCTCCAGAAAGTGACATTCCCGGACCGAAAAAAAACGTTCCGCCAACTTTCTGGCGTCCTGCGCCGCATGGATCTTTTCCACGTCGATCCCAATCTCACGTGCTCGTACGATCGCTATCAGCGCCAAACCATCGGTATGCGACACGTTGAAGCGCAAATCAAATGGCCCATCGAGGATCGGCTTGCCATACTCCGAATACCGCAACGACAGCTCTTGCGGCGTCATCCCTACATAACGGGCGAGCAGGGAACGCAGCGTGCCGCGGGTCAGGATGAAGTCGTTGCGAGGCCTTCCGACCCGATAACGACCCGCGCGCTCCCGTTCCTCGGATGTGAGCACTTCGTAGCAGGTGCTCTCAATTGCAGACGGCACTTGCAGCGTACGAACCCACACGTTCACGATATCAGGTTGCAGGTCGCGAATGACGCAGCTCTCCGCCGACTCGCTGCACTCCCGCACCTCGATTTTTACACTGGCAGACATGGATGCAGAAAACCCGGAATTGGCTGCTGTCGTGAGGCCCAATGTTGAGATCGTTGGAAACAAAGTATCTGGCGCCTGGCGAGGGAAGCCAGACTCTCCTACGTTTACTCTATTTTACGCTGACGGCATTACAGGGTGGTTTCAAAACCGCCGCTCTTTTCCGGTGACCTTAGTAACCAATCGGTGCCCGGGCGGTCACCGATTTCGATGGTAGCCGTGTCAGCGTCGACGGCCGGTTGATGCCGATGACTTGGTCGTTTGACCGTGTGGACCGTGATACGAGAAGTTAATGTCCGATCCGTGGCTGGGTGCTGGTGGATGAAAAAAGTGCGCCGTCGTGCTAGTCGGCCAGACCCCATGTCTCGACTCAGCTGCAAGTTGATTCGTAGCCTGATGCTCTAGCCGGTCAAGTTCCGAATGCCCGCTTGCCGATCTTCCAGTGGCCGCGGCGGAGGGTCCTCCGGCAACCGTGGAGCGGGGAAGCCCGTTGGTATTCAGGGCTTTGATCGACTCGTAATGGCGTGTCTGCGAAGAATGGCTGATCTGTGAATGCTTCACCGGCTGGGCTACGCCCGAGGCGATTAACACCAGTACAAGCGCTGCACATGCTGATATCTTGAAGGACTCCATCGCAAGACCTCTCTGTCTACGAATGCTGTGCCATCGCGCGCACCGGGGATACGCCGCCCAGCGACTGCACCGTCAGCGTTGAATCGCGCGGGATTCTTCGGGCAGGTGTTGCCGCGCGATCATCGACCACGACAATCTGATCGACTTGCTCTGACGTCAGTGCTGGCCGAAGCGCCCGCAGCACGCGACTCTTTTTCGAATGGAGCTTGAGATCAAAAAAACGGCGGTATACCATACGATTCCACGCTAATTGCGTTCGGTTGCAGGCTCCCCGGCCCGGTGTAGCCAACTCATATCCCAGTTCCGACAGGGTGTTTCCGACCAGACCTTCGATTCTGGTCAGTTGATCAGGGGCCAGTTGCTGTTTCCAGCGTGCGATTGGATTGAAGTCTCGCCGCCGGGCCGAGAACGAGGTGTTGGGGCGAGCCACGGTACCGATGGCGGTCCTCTGGATGCGGTCGTAGTCGAGATCATGCTCGAGGAAGCCGCTCAGCCGCCTAAGTACGGCGCGAGGATCACGAACCAACTCTTCGAACCGAACTTCCGTATAGTCCTTCCCGAGCAACGCGCCAGCCGCCCTGCCTTTCTGAACAATCCATTCCCAGTAAAGCGCGGCACCTTCGGGGGTCTCGCGATCTTTCCACGGAAACGGGCGGATATAACGCTTTTGCGAGAGAGAGACTTACGTCTCTGCCGTCGCGAATGACGTGAATAATCAGAGCTTCGGGAATGGTTTCTTTGATCTGCCGCAGGTGGAGGATTTCTTCCGGGGCATTTGCCGCCCAGCGCCAGGCATTCTGCTGCCGCGCCAGTTCGTCCATCACAACTCGCAGGAAATCGCCGGCATTCTGGCAATCATGAACTCTCTCTTCAATCTTCCAGCGCTCCAGTCCAGACACGCGAAACAGACGGCTCCCCAGCCAGACGTTCAACATCTTCTCGCGGTTCTTCCGCACCCGAAGGTCGCCGAATCGCGGCGCCAGAAGGTTGAAAATATTGGACTCGCCCAGATAGATCGCAAAGCCCCCTGCCGATAGCAACGTGTCGTAGAGCAGCGTCGTCCCTGAGCGCGCGCTCCCAACCACGAACACCGGAGCGTATCGTCTGCAATTGAGGTTACTCGCCAGTTCCATGGAAGGTCTCCCAATCTGTGAAGGCCACGCCAAGCAAGACCCATCGAACGCCAATCATCCCTGATGAAATTTGCGGCGATAACTATCCCTGGCAATGTGAACGGGATGTTAAAAGTCCTGTGAGAAACTCCGAAACCAGTCGAGTCAATTTGACTTATGCTTTGGGGCGCATCAGCACGATGCGATCCTCGCCATTTTGTGAACCGATCCCAAGAATCTCGCCGCGATTGTTGATGGCGAACGCCTGAATGAGTTCCCACTCAGCGCCGGCTTCTAGTAGCGAATTGAGGTCGTAGAGGCGATTCTCGCGGTAGAGGAAGCCGTGAAAGCTCTGGTCTCCCTCAGTCAGTGATCCCCCGACGACCTCACCCTGGTTGTTGATGCCGCGGGCGATGCTGAAAGATCCTCCCAGTGTTCCCAACGGAGTACGCTCACCCCGCTCTTCCACGAAGGCTTCAATCCTGCCGGTGCCTGTATTCAGAGCGACGCCCGCCGCTTGACCGCGGTCGTTGACCGCCTGCATTTGGTTTCGATTGTTGTCAAAGGAACCTAGATCGACCACGACGTAGGCAGTCTGCTGCACTGTATCCGTTGTACTCGTGAGCTTCCCCTGCTCGTCCACGGTTATTTTCATAAAAACGTCCAGTCACTCCTTCGTCGAAGATCCCTCCATCGGACGCCAAGAAGCGAATATGAGCGTGCATGGTCGAAACGGCCTCAGCTAGATCGCCAGCCACACCGTCAAACAGTTGCTCGCGTTGGGGAGTGCGCGAGACCGAATAGACATAAAACTGCTGAAGGTGTCTGGTGGCTGGCCACACCTGGCCTGTATAGCCCTGATCTTGGATTTCGTAACAGTTCATGACCGACCTCCGGTTTGCGACTTGACTTTGCGGCGCACAAGAAGGCCGATTGCCACCAATCCTGTTCCCATCAAGCCGATCGAGGCCTGCTCGGGCACGCCAGTCCCGTGGTACCGCTCGACAGCGAGATCGGGCCGCCTTTATACAGAGACTTGCTGTGGAAGAAGAGTTGAGTGGTTTGACCGCTGACTGTGGTGCCGTTCGGACCCCATGTACCGCTCACGAAGCCACTAAGCGTGTAATCGTAGAAACCTCCGCTGTGGCCCGTGTAAATCCAATCGATACCCGAAATAGTTCCGGAGAACAGACTGCCGCTGAACCCCTGCCATCCGGTCGTAGAGATATTGAACAACCCGGGAGCAAACGTCACGACGTTGCCGACCGTACTGTTTCCGAGGGTGCCGGTCAACACCGCACCGGTCGTCAACGACAGCGTCCCACCCGTTAG
Organism: Acidobacteriaceae bacterium; assembly: GCA_003166855.1. Lineage (GTDB taxonomy): Bacteria > Acidobacteriota > Terriglobia > Terriglobales > Acidobacteriaceae > Sulfotelmatobacter. Next base: position 11,290 of record PMUM01000163.1, read on the forward strand.
CGTGGAACTAATCTGGAAGACCGTGGAGGCAATCGAGCCGTTTGTGCCATCCATGGTGAGGCCCGACTCGCCCCCAGTCGCAGTTCCGCTCTCGTTAAAGACGCAAATCACCCCCGTGAGGCAGGTTTGAGATGGAGCGTTGTTGGCGGAAGACTTCGCCCAAGTTGCAACGGGTACGAGCAATGACAGCATGGCTATCATCGCAACCCGCTTCGAGGAAAAATGCGGAGCAATATCCTTCTGGAACGCCATTTGGAGACCCCCTCCTGCCTAGACACTCTCGCTCGTTTCCCATGAACCGTAATCCCTCAAATGAGGTATTTTCCAAAGTCATCGGTACGATCCACCTTGGGGGGCGACCGCCTTGCTAGTAGGGGGTCTATGGAGGGAAGCGGGGAGGAGGTTGAAAGTCGGGCCTATGAGCAAGGAGGCCGCAGGATTAACGAGACTCCGGTTCTCGTGGTCGTGTGACTTAAAGAACCGTGAGCAGCATGCGCACCACCAGTTCGGGCTGGCGATGGGTGTCGGTCTTCATGAAGATGCGCTTCAAATGAGTCCTTGCGGTGTGCGCGCTGACGAAAAGCTCTGCGGCAGCTTCTTCAATGGACTTACCCTGAATCAACTTTCTGGTCAACGTCGCTTCGCTTCGGGTGAGACCGTACAGGGAAGTCAGGGCTCGTTCGTCCACGACCAGTCCCAGATCCTGGTCATACAGTTTCAACAAGGCCGTCCTTTGTTCAGCGTCCTGCCAGCATTCGAGCCCGGGCCCTGGAATCACACGGACGATAAGTGCACTGCGCGCAGACTTGCGTTCGACCGTGAACGGCGACTCTTGCGGTTCACCGGACTCTGGCGAAAATATTGCTGCCTTCAGCAACCTGTGTAGAAGGCGCGTGTCGGCGGCGCGCTCCGCGATCAGGCCCGTCTGCGCCAAAAAAATCCCATCGTTCTTTTTCAAAATGTCGATTGCCATTTGATTGGAGAGCTGCGGACGCCCCCCGTCCGCCACCAGCATGGCTCCGTGGCGAGCTAGATCCAAGCCGTACGTCAGAGCCACCAAAACATCTCGAGGCGTGGCCGCTCCATCGGAAACCGGCGTTCCCGGAACCTTCGCAGCAAAGCGGCCTTCATCCTCCTTACGATCTCGGAATTCGTCGCTCGCGGGAAGATTCGGTGAATTGGCCATCTCAGTGAGACTGCAACTCCCGTTGGTTCGAAAACTTTTAGCGCGCCGAGTGTCGTCAAAAGTTGTTTCGTCAGAAGGACTCTAGAATTAATGCATGGTGAATTTTGTGTTACGGTGCCCCGTGATTGTGGAAATTTGACGTCGATTGCATGGGGCTCGGACGCGCTTATTGAATCACTCCGCGAGCAACTCTATCCGAGGGTACTGCCTGGTGCTCGGGAGCGCGTCCTACTCTGGCATCCCAAAAATTAATGCGCCATTAACATGCTGCCTACGCCCCGATGCCATAATCCTGCCGCACACTTTTTCGATCAATCGGTAGGACTCGTGCTCCTTACCTCACGCCGTCGGAGAACATAGCAATGCTTAGGCTCGTCACTTCAAAGCTGATCGTGTGGATTGCTTTGCTCGTCGTCTGCGGCACTCTAATCAGTTGCGGTGGCAGCAACATATCTTCTCCTCCCGGTCAGCCGATACCCAACATCGCGGGCCCCCTGGGAGTTCATCGCCTCTTCAAGCAATGGATCCGTGACGGGAATTGAGGTGGCGCTCGCGGAAGGGCAAGTCCTGGTCAACGGAATGCAGCAGCCCGATGGCCAGATCACGGCCAGCGGCACCCAGATCGCGTTTGTCGCGCTCGATCCGACGACCTCGAATGTCACGGCCTTCGGCGGAAATTGCCTGCCGACCACTTCCGTGAACAATCTAGGGCCGGGCAGCGTGACCGCCCTGAACGCACCGATTGATTTCACTTTCACGGAGAACGGAAACGTCTTCAACGTAGCTGGCACCTTGAGCGGCGACGGAAAGAGCCTCTTGAACGCGACTTACACCGCGCAGAGTGGCAACACCTGTTCCGACTCTGGTGGCACCATCATGGGCACTGTTGTGTCCAAGCTCTCGGGGACTTATACCGGGCAGATGTGCCCTCCTGCCAGCACATCGTGCCAAAGCGCCGCGGACTTTACCGACAATGTAACCGCGACCGTGAGCGAAAGCTCGAGCAGCACGCTTACGCTCAGCCTCCTGCTCAGTGGCACAGACAACACTAACTTCACGCTCAGCGGTCCGGTGACGGGCAATGCATTCTCGCTGCAGGGAACGTTCCAGGGCCAGACTCTGACCTACTATGGGTACTCAGAGCAGGTCTACAGTTCCAACCTTCAGACCAATGTGCCGTCACTCTACTTGGTGAACGCCACCGCCGCAGCACAACCCAAGTACGTGGGAACGCTTTCCGTGCCCCTGACGGCAGGACGCTGATTTCGCCTACTCCCCGCCCATAGCGGCGGCGGCCAGGATTTTTCGCGATGTCAGGAACGAGAGCCTTGCGGGATGTGGCGTGCGAAGTGCGCGATTTGACGCCAGTTCATCAGCTGTTGGCCAGTTGGTAGTCCGGAGCCAAAGTTGCCTCTGATCTGTTCGTAGAATTGCGGGTTAAGCGGGATTTGAGTCGCAGAAATCTCATCTCTACAATGTGAAACGAACAAGCTCCGAGCAAGGCGGAGCCCGCCATGACGGCGGGAACGTGAACCCAGAGCGAGTGGTGGCCGAACAAGTCAATTACCAACCGGTTGACCATCATGTGGTAGAGGAACATCCCGTAGGAAACCTGACCGACGTAACGAACCACCCGCCAGTTCAACCAGCCCCATATCCAAGTTTCCCCCATTGCGATGACTTGGACCAGGAAGATCGCGGTCAGAAGAGGGTCTACAACAAAGCCAACTGCAAATTTGTACCGAAGATGGAAGCGGTAGGCCAATACGATGGAAAGAGCAATCAGACCGAATGATAAGAGCGAGATCGAGACCCGTCCGGTGAGGAGATTCCAGAAGCGCATCAGCACGCCGCGCTTCAGCAGGACGGCCAGTAAGCAGCCCACCAGGAGATGATCCGCACGGCTGTCGAACGTATAACTCAGCCAATGGTCATCCACGTGAAACTTGAAGAACAACACCATCCGGTAGACATCCACCAAAACGATGGCTGCAATGAGTAGGTGCGTCAGCTTCCGGAGATCCTTCTGAAACGCTGCCAGAAACCAGGGCCAGAGCAGATAAAACTGTTCCTCAATGGACAACGCCCAGGTGTGCCAGCAGGCATGGTCCACGCGCGGAGTCAGCGCAAACCGGTAATTGCTCGTATACGTGAAGGCGCTTAAGTAATCGCTAAGGGTCGACCCCGACGGCCAGCCTTGGGTCAGCCACTTGGCGGCGAATGCGACGGCAAGATAAACATAAAATGCGGGAAATATCCGTAGGGTGCGGCGCACATAAAAGTTTCGGATGGAAATGCTGTCATTCTTCTCCGACTCGTTCAGCATCATCCAAGTGATCAGAAAGCCACTAAGGACAAAGAAGGTCAGAACTCCCCGGCCTTCGGGAGCGAATGGCACTTTTAAGTGATGGAAAATGACCAGGGTGACCGCAACCGCCCGCAACCCGTCGAGCGACGGGATCTTCCTCTGGCTGAGGCTAAGGGCTAAGGTGGAGCAGGGCGCAAACTTGCCCCTTGCGTTTACGGGCATGACGTGGTGGCAGCAGATTCCCCGCTCCAGTCTTCGGAGTCGGACCTGCATACTCATTTCCGGGGGAGATTGATTCGCCGGCGAAGACAACGGCCAGAACCGGACAAGGAAAGCCAACAAACCAAAGGCTGCGTGAGTATATCAAGAAGGAAACGTCTTTGCCAGAGAGGAGAAGACTTGATAACCAATAACTAGAGGGAGGGACTCCAAAACCTCCGTGTCTGGCAAGTGCCGATGAATCATACACTTCCGCGATAATGCTCTGCACGTACGAGGCTTATTAGAGCATCGGCTCTTCCCTGCAGTTTCGATAGTTTCCGTTATTCGCTGCATTTCCGCGTGAAGTATTCAGAGACTGCGGCTTCAATCCTTGAAAGTCTCGATCTTTCCCCTTAACACGGTAATTGACGCCTTGGGCAGAATAAACGTGTTCTGCGAACCTGCCTCCAGAGTAGCCGCGACCGGCGGGTGATCCGGATCCGCGTGACTGTTTGGGCCGTCGTCAATCCAGACGTACTGCTCTGCTCCGAAGCTTACAAACGTGACGGGTCCCGAAAATGAGACGTTGCGCTTAGTCCTGGAATCTTCAAATTGCACGCGCACGCTGTGCGGATTCGTCTCGTCGCGGTTGACCAGCATGATCGACCAATTCCCATCAGGACGCTGCACAGCGTACGACGTAACCAGAACGTTGCCTTCGGCATCCTTGATGTCCGTGGAAGAAGGGAACATGTGATGCATACCAGAGCGGTGCTGCACCCACTCTAGGTTGATCATGTGAGCCGCGTAATACGGCGATGTGTAGCCTTGGATGTTGTAGTCCTCATCCGAAACAAAATTCGACCACGAGGACCAGCCCAGACAAGTCTTCTGAATGCCTTGCGGCTGAATCGGCGAGTGATAGAACGCCCCGCCTCCGCCCTCGAAGAAGGAGCCAACGTTGTCGGCGAGCCAAAGGGCCGCGAAAATCGTAGTCATCGGCCCGGTAAGCGCGGCAGCCAGATGGTTCTCGGTCACCATGAGCGGAACTTCCTTGGGGACACCGTCGTCTCTCCACACCCGCAGGATGTGCTTCATCAACTGAGGTTCGGTGTACAAAGTCTTCCACGTGATGTCGCAAGGCTCGAACGGATAGTGCTCGAATGACACAAAAGCCAGGTCTGAAATACGGCCATGCGTCTTCAAGTAATCTACAAAGCGGCCCATCCACGAGATCCGTCCCTGGGCGTCGGGCCAGACTCGGATGTCTTCGTTCACGCCTTCGAAGACCGGGCCACCCAGCTTGAGTTGGGGATCCATCTTGTGGATGGCAGTGGCCCATTGGATGTACAAGGCTCCGTAGTCTTCCGGCATGGCGTGCTTGCCATCCGGCTCCTCACCCAGTTCGACGTATCCGATGCGGTAGCCGCGCTTTTCGAGATAGGCGATCTGGGCGGCAGCGTCGTCCGGCGTCCCGTAAAGCATAGTGACCGGAATCATCGCTGGGAGATTGTTGGTGAGTCCGCTGGTAAAGAAGAGATCGAAGCCGCTGTGCTGGTAGCCTCCGGTGGCGTTCACGTCAGCGGCCGAGTGCCAGGGATCGATTGAAGACGACGTGAAGGTGGTCGGTCTGTCGCCGAAATTTTTTTGAACTTCGGCAAAAGCACCGCTGGAGTCGACGCTGCCAAGACGGATTTCTTGAATGGCGTATCCCACGCAGTTGCGCACGTCGTCCGATCCATGCAGATCGCAGGTGTTCGACGAGTCTGTCATCAAGATGCGCACGTACTGAGTGCTGACAGGCGTGTCGGCGAGCTTCAGATAAGCCGTTCCGCCCGTAGCGTTCTTGATTGCGCCGGCGGGAAAGGTCTTCCACTCGCCCTGAGGGCCTCCATCAAAGTCAAGTGCGCGCGTTCCCGCCCAATACTGCACCTGGTAGGTCGTGGCGTACGGGCTCGCCCACGCGATGCGGATGGCGTTCACCGGCTTCTCGGCCTTCAGATCCACGACAACCCATTGCGGGTGCAGCGCGTCGCTTTCTCCCGTGAACTTGCTGCTCAGATACGGATTACTCTTCCAATATGTGAGATTCGGGCCTTGCAGCGGGCGGTCTCCACTGGTTGAGAAACCACGGTGGGGCAATGCATAGGAAAGGATGTAGCGCACCGGTTCTTTGAGATCCGTGCTGCCGGTAAAGTATCCGCTCTTGTGTGCGGGATCGCTCCAGGTTCCGTTCTCCGTCCAGTGCCAGGCGGCCATGCGGAGCTCGGAATTGTTGCGATACGTGATTGGTCCCCAGCCCGCGGAGAGCGATTCCTGAAGGATGTGCGGCGTGTAAACCTTATCGATGTCGGCACGGGAGAGGACATCGATGGAGCTGCCAAGAGCGCTGTCGGGATCGAAGGAGTTGATGGCATGCCCGGGTGTCGCGTCGACGCGGACGGTCTCTACGGTCGGTTCCGTACCTGACTGCTTAGATTGAGCGCTCAATGTTGCTGCCCATGCAACAAGAAAGAGAATGGCGATCGCGAAGTGCTTCCAAGACCTTGAACACTCTTCCATGCTGCGGATAGTAACCGAGAAGTGCCAAAAAACAACAGCTGATGAAATCAGACGGGGATGAGAAGACCGCTCTCCGACGGGATTCCGTACACTCCCAAGTGATCGACGCACTCAAAACGCAAGAGATATAAGACCCGCCGCCTTGGCACCTCCAGCCATCCCGTTCAAGGACCTGGCGGCTCAGCTGTTGGTAGGCGTCGGTGTCTAGTCGCCAAGCGGGCTGCGCCACCGATCAATGAGCAGAGTAGTGCTGCGACCTCAGGGTTAGAGTCATCCGCCGCTCGGAAGTGCCGACCAGACCTCATCGATCGCAATTGTGGAAACGAGACGCCATCCTGTCTCGCTCATGTTTGGATATTGCGCCATCGAAAGCGGCAAGAAACCATGCAGCAGACGGCTGCGGCTCGGGGCCGATTGATGCGGAACTCCCATCGAGATACACTTTCGCTAAATCAAAAGGCGTCTATGAAACTATCGGTGGTGATGCCGGTTTACAACGAACAAGCGACCCTGCGCGAGGCAATAGAGCGAGTCATGTCGGTTGGCCTCGAGATAGAACTGCTCTGCGTCGATGACGGTTCGACGGATGGATCGCGGGAAATTCTCGCTGATCTGCAAGAACAAAGGCCCCAGATGACGGTCTTGCTGCAGCCGCGTAATATGGGCAAGGGTGCCGCGCTCCGCCGTGGAATTCAGGAAGCAACCGGCGACTACGTGATCATCCAGGATGCGGACTTGGAGTACGATCCTACGGACTATCATCAGTTGCTGGGCCCATTGGAGGCGGGGCAAGCAGACGTGGTCTATGGTTCACGTTTTGTCGGGAGCGGGCCACATCGCGTTCTCTACTTCTGGCACTCGGTGGGAAATAGGCTTCTCACGTTGCTCTCGAACATGCTTACCAACCTGAACATGACGGATATGGAGACGTGCTACAAGGTGTTCCGCCGAGAGGTTATTCAGTCGATCCGTCTCGAGGAGGACCGCTTTGGTTTTGAGCCGGAAATCACGGTAAAAATCGCCAAACGCAATCTGCGCGTTTACGAAGTGGGCATTAAGTACTGGGGGCGTACGTACGAGGAAGGCAAGAAGATCGGCTGGAAGGACGGCTTCCGCGCTCTATGGTGTTTGGCGAAATATTGGTGGAAGGAGCCGCAGGTTGCGGTCGCCACGAAGCCGTCCGACGCTAGCGCATGAGCACGCTCTCGCCGTGTTCGCGGGCATGCCGCGCAGTCGGACCGCGTTGGAAACGGGGATACATTCGCCGGTTGTGGCGGGAAGCGGGGCAACTGGGGATTGACTCGCACCAACCACGCCTAGGTCCGGGCATCTAAACGATCGTCTTTCTTCCGACTTTCCCCACCGCACGTTTCGCGCCTGAGCCACGACACTTCGTGTCCCAGTTCGCTCACCTTGCGCTGCGTAAACTGCTCGAAAAATGTGTGTGTGCAAAAACGCGTATGCAGAGCTGGGGGTCGGTCACCGGGCTGGATCGTGTAATTTGTGCCAAGCGTTTTCTGTATGACTGGAAGTTTCGTCTAAGGCGTTCACCTGACAACCCGGCTTTTAACCAACTTTTCCGCTGCCCGCCAACGAGGCTATTTGATTGCTCTGATTCCGTTGAAAAGTCGCGACGGAGCAAAAAGGCGATTTGTTCTGTCCTGCGCAGGTTTCGATTCAATCAGTGCCGCGGTGCGTCTTTACGCGCTGGGACTAGGCAAAAGCCAGGTGCGCGGGGACGCCCTAACGGTTTTCGGGAGGGATTTTCGGCTTCTTGAAGCAAGACTTGGTTGCCCGCAAGTGCCTGTGGAAATTGCTGTTCATGCGTCACAGGCAATATTCATCTCAAAGTGGCAATGTGGGTGCTATGAGAACTAGAAAGTTCCAGCCACGTACCCCACACGGTGCGCGGACGATGCAAAAGTAAAAAAAGAAGGGGGATCGGATGAGGGAGCAGACTGTTCGGCTCGGTCCGCGCGAACAGCAGATTGTCGAATTGCTCTTACAGGGGTGTGACAATGCTGAGATTGCCAGTCAACTGAAGATGGCGCGGCGCACTGTAAAGGCTCACTTCAATCGGCTATTTCTTCGTTTTGGAATCACCGGCGGTATCAAGCGAGTGAAACTCGCGACCCTGTTGTACCGGAGGCAAGCATGTCAGCAATTGCAAGTGGACGCTATGGGACTCGTGTCCCCAGTGAACGTGAACAACGTGTCATCGAACTCGTTTCCGAAGGCTTGAAGAACCGCGAAGTGGCGGAGGCCATTGGGACAACCGAGCATGTCGTAAAGAACTACCTGCGTGTGATCTACGACAAACTTGGGCTTTGGAATCGCGTGGAACTTGCGCTGTGGTATGAATCACGGCGGATTCCGTCGGTGCTGGCCACCCAGTAGATTTCAGCGAAAACCCTGCCTTGGGCGCCGTTGCGTGGAAGCGACGGCGTCCAGGAGCGGGAACGTGCTTCGTACGCCCTCCGCATTACTCGCAACCAAAGGCTTCTAGATGTCGCAGCCGCTCTCCGGCTTGTTTCATTCCGCTGCGCGCTGCGGAATCCAGCAACACCCGCGCTTGATCGCAGTTCTTCGAAACTCCATCCCCCTTCAGATACAGATCCGCAAGGAGAAGAGTCGCATTGGCATTTTGCTTAGCCAGGGATTTCCACAGCCATTTTGCGGCTTCCGCGCTGTTTCGCTGCAGACCGTCGCCCCCGGCCAGATAACGTTGGGCCATGGCGAGTTCTTCGTCACCGTTTCCGGCCACGGATACCTCCGAAGGTTTCGTCTCTACGACTGGAGCAGTGGGCGGTGTGGCATGAGCTAATTTGTGGCCGCTGGCTTTCGCTGTTGACTCAACCCGACCTGACTCAACCTGGGCGCGACCCGAGTCTGACGGAGCGGTCGCCTGCTCGTTGGCCGGCGGAGTTCCCTCTGATGGGTCAGTCTTTGATGTGGATGTGGGCGTGCTCGGCGGTGTCGGTGCAGGACCTGCAGGCTGCGTAACCTCGGGAGGAGCCTGCGGTTCCACGTGCGAGCTCTGCGATGTGGCCTGCGCGCCGCGCCATGCCATGTAGGCCAGAGCGAAAATTACAATCGCCAGCGCAATGCCCACGTAGACACGATAGGATCGCGAGGGCGGCGAATAGCTGAACATTTCGTCTTCGTTGTCGCTGCCTTCGCTGTGGTAGCTGGTTTCGCGGCCTCCCTGGAATAAAGACAACTCGTTGGTGCTTAATGCCGGCTCGTAGACCGCGTCCTTCGATCGAGCGAAAGGTGATTCGTTGTTCGGCGGGAAGGCCGGCTCAGACTGTTGCGGATTCTCGGCCGTTGGGAGGTCGTCCTCTGCCGATTGCGCTGCTACCGGGGTGCCGCACATGCCACAAAATCGGTGTGAGGCCGGATTCTCCCACCCGCACGCGTGACAGCGGACTGAGGTTACGGGAGCTTGGGGAATCTCAGAGGCGGGTTCGAACACTGGCACCGGGGCTCCCTCTTGCACTGGTGTGGCAGAGGTCAACGCGGCGCCTTCCGATGTAGCGTTCTCGGCTTGCAGCTCGTGCAGAAGTTCGGTTACCGCTTGTTCCCGTTTTTCCGGCGGGCTCGTGAAATAAACCTCCGCCCACCGGCCCATATGTTGGCCAAGGAGTGGATTCAGCAGCGGATTCAACTCGGGCTCAGGTAAAGTACTGGGCCCCTCATGATGGTCAGTCTTGGTTGACAAATAGTGTTCTCCGGTCCAAACGAAAATGGATTGATTTCGCGGGCGAACCCTATGTGTATGATTGCACTCCGGCGGTGGGGGGTTGTCAACTGAAACCCCTTAGAGAGCCTAAAGATAGCCACTCAGAAGGCCCTTCAGTCGCAGGTTTTGCGGTAGGCGGGCTCGAATTGGTCCAATTGCGCATCCCGTTGCGAAGTGACTTTTCCCTTCGGCGTCTTGCCGTACAAATCGGCTCCGGGGCAATAGTAGAGTGCGGTGTGGAGATCGACCCAAACCTGCGTATCGGGATTGCCTTTGTATTCCGGCGCTGGAGGCGCCTCGGCGAGACCCAGGCTGATGAGCATCCGGTCGAACATTGAGAGATCAGCCTCAGGGTTCGGCTTGTGGTGGGCCGCGGCTGCCGCTGGCATCGAACGCCCAGTGGCACTCACGGAATGGTTGGACCAGATGCCCCAGCGAATGACCGCGCCAACCAGGAGCACTGCGATCGCCAGATAGATATCGCCTCGCCGGTTAGCCCAGAACCGGGCCAACGTGCCGGAACGCTGGGCGGGGACCAGTTGCTCCAGGAATTCACGGGCGCTTGCGGCAGAACTCCATGCCGTAGTGCGATCTGGTTTTGCGAGAGCTGTTGCTTGCGCTAGCGGAATCTCATCTTCCCCGTTTTCCTCGCTCGTATGCATGGGGATTTCAAGATCTGAAAGAACGGAGTCTTCGAACTCCGTACTGATCGGGCCCACTGATTCCGTGGGATTGCTCTTGTGGCTCAACCGCATTTCGGCCGGTTCAAAGAGCTCAGGCATCTGCTCCTCGATTGAATCGGCAAGTGACGACTTTTCCTCGTGTGGATCGCCCAGATTCGCCCCTGATTTAGGCGGGATCGCGCTCTCGTGCGCAGGATCCGCTGGAGAGGGTTTCTTCATTGCCTCTTGCATATGCCATAGTGAAGCCACCTTGCTCTGCATGCTGGGGGCTTCATAGTCGCTGCTGCGGGGCGTTCCGCAGTTTCCGCAGAACTGCTCTTCCCCGACAATGGTGTGTCCGCACTTACGGCAAGAGACGGTGGAAGACGGCGCCGCTATTGCCGGAGTACCGGCGCTCGCCCCGGAATCTTTGGTTGACGGCTTGTCGATCAGGGCCGCGAGATTCGGCTTCAATTTTTCCAACGCTTCCAGCATTACGGCACGTTCGGTTGCGAGCGACTTCTTCCATGTGACTTCTTCATCCCGGGCCAGCGCTTCAGTAATCAATCCGGCCATGAGCTGGCAGGTATGCACATCCTGTTCGGTGAAGGCCTGCGTGGTGGGGTAGTAAAGCTCCAGGCCGCCGGCGACATCGCCGTCATGAAAAACTGGAACCGCGATCATCGACTGAATGCCGCGGCGGCGGCACTCTTCTGTATCAAGAAGAAATTCGGGATTGACGTCGGCGCATCGGAAAACCTGGCCAGTCCGAAGACAAGCGATGCACAGCGCCTTGTCCATGGGAACGTCGGTTCCAGTGGCGAGAGTCAGGGTCCCAGAGGCTGCCCGGTAACGAAGTTTCTTGCCCTCGAGTATGCCAATCGCAGCGCCGCTGGCTCGCGCAATCTGAACCAGGCGTTCTGCGACCAACGACATTGCGCTTTCTAGTTCGAGATGACGAACCTGAATCTGNNCTGGGGCGGGGGAGGAGCGTTCTGCAGCCTCAATCTGATCCCTCTTCAGCTCGAGGCCCAGTTCCATCTCCTGCAGTTCGCGGTTATGCTCCTGCAGCACATAAGCCGCTTCCAGCAGTTTGGCGAGCGTCTGCTCGTCGAGAACTGGTTTGTTCTTTTCCTCGGACACGATTTCTTTGTCCACCAGTGGAAACCGTCCCATCGCACAGCCGGTCGATCTGGCCGAATGCGCCTATTCTAGTGCAAGTCCAGCGCCAACGGGACGCAGCCAAGAGCTTCGCGCGGGGGATGTGCTTTTAGGGGGATCGATGCCTTGGGCTCCGTTGCAGGCGGAGGCCCTTCAAAATCTGCCAATAGTTTACCGCCAGACGTGCCGACTTACGAGTGTTCTTATGAGCGCTCGCAGGCAAGGCGGGCACCCGGTAACCACCCTCCAGTAACCATACTATTTAGCAAGAGTTTGCACCCCGCTTGAGCCTTTTCCCTACTCGGCGACGAGAGACGGGTCCTGATCCTTCTCGGTGGATTCTGTTTTGCCACTGAGATAGAAGTGCACTGCGGGAGTGATGATGAGCGAGAGCACCATGGAGATGAGAACGCCGCCAATCACCGCGATCGCGAGAGGCTGCAGCATCTGCGATCCGGCGCCGA
>PMUM01000032.1 GCA_003166855.1 Acidobacteriaceae bacterium
TGCAAGGAGGCGTAAATGTAGCTTGTGCTTTCGCGGGGGGCCTACCTACTTCCGGAGTCTCCTCCCACACGTTCGACAACGCGCGCCTCGGAGCGCAAACTCCCATCGCAGGCATCCTGCAAGCAGTTTTCCTCGTTGTGACTCTGCTTCTTATGGCCCCTCTCTTTCGGTTCATTCCGATGCCGGTGATATCGGCGCTGATTCTGTCAAGCGTCTTCAGCATGACAAATTGGCGGGAAATACTTCGATTGATGAAGGTCCCAAGCATTGAGGCAGCCGCGTGGGTCGCAACGTCCGTTTTGACGATCGTCGTCGACCTACCGATAGCCATTGCCGTTGGTATGCTCATCGCGATGTTTCTTTACATCAGAAAAAGGCCAGCGATTCTGACCAAAGCCGCTCCGGGCACCTCCCACAATCCTTAAGCAGTTTCAAAATGGCGCGCCAACATCCGAAAAGGGCGTTTTCCGGGACTAAACGGTAGGTCATTCCCTAAACCCGAGTTCAATGAGCGCTTTGTCCTGTTATCAACAGTTGAGATTTTGCTAAGAAAAAGTGTACGCGGCAACATGGTGCCCTCCAAACGAATCAGGGATTCTGGCGGATTGTTCGATCCTTGCTTCCTTGGGACTAACATCCCGCTACTTTCACACGCCAGAGTCAACGCAGGCGCAGACTCTTGAGCGAGGCGCGAGCCGATCCTCGACTGATGTCAGGCACGATAACCAATTCAAGAACTGTGACATCCGAGAGTTCAACCTGATATTCCTCGACCTCGCGTGTTGTCTTAGGGGAACTGAAATTCCACTGCTGGCGCACAATTTCTCGAAACGAGCGTCCGCCATCTGGAGACCATCGCAAGACGAACTCTTGGGTACGCTCTGTCTCGGTTTCTTCGAAGACGAGCGAGATGCGTGTGAGTCTTTGCGGCTCGTCGAAGATTAGCCGGATGGTTTGAGTGCCAGAATCGACGGCACGCCAGCCCCGCGTTTCTCCCCGTACCAGCGCAGACTCGACCGGATATTTCTTGTCTTCCGATGTGACCTCGACCAAGGCTGCACCGTCGAGGTCGAGCCAGCCCTCATCGGGAGCCGGAGCAGTTTGTGGAATCGGAGCGATTAGGTTCTTTCGCATAACGCCAGTTTACCTCCGATCCTGCGCACGTGATCGCCAATTGGGACTGGCTCGGCCTTTGGAGTCATTTCATGGTTCAGTGTGCGAATCGCAAATTTCGACAATCGAAGGATCGCTTTTTCGACCTACCTGCGCTCCATCGACATCGTTACTTTTCAATGTCGAAGTGAATCTTTGTTGTGGCACGGTATTTGGCTATCTTCTTGCCGTCCAGTTCCATTTCTAGTTCCGCCACTCGCGCCCACTTCATGCCCCGAACCGTCTTTGCGGCTTCAGCCACAGCGTTTTCCGCAGCCTTTGCAAAGCTCTCTTTGGACGTTCCGACGACCTCAATAATCTTTTGCGTCATTGCGGCTCTCCTTTGATTTTGATTTCTCACTGTGGATTGTACCGCTGGCATCTCCGCCCCCACGCGTCAGTGAGCCGACCGTTGCTGCTACGTTGCCAAAGTGGTGCGAGGCGTACCATCGGACATGAGCAGAATACATCCAGAATGCCCCGACTCAGACCCTTCTGATCGGTCGGTAGCTGCCGATGTCCTCCTTCGACAGGAGCCAGACGAGGAAGAAGACGAAGAGGAAGATGAAGGCGACGGCAAAGAAGACGACGATGATGACGACGAAGGCGACGACGGCTAGCCTCAAAGAACGCCTCACCCGCTACCGCCAGATCAAGATCAGCGTCAGCGGCAGGAAGTCCGGGAAGACAATCTCGATTCCGGTCTGGTTCGTGCTGGAAGGGGGAAAGCTCTACCTTCTGCCCGTGCAAGGCTCGGACACGCAGTGGTACAAGAACGTGCTCAAGAACCCGTCGATTCGGATTGATGCGCGAGGCGTGGGGACGACGTTTCGAGCCGTTCCCGTGACCGATGCCAAAGCTGTCAAATCCGTGATCGAGAAGTTTCGGGAGAAGTACGGGGCGAAGGATGTGAAGAAGTATTACTCGAAATTCGATGCGGCGGTTGTGGTTCAACTGACCTGAACTGGAATGCCACCGAACGTTGACCTTCCCCTTCATCCCCCGTAACATTCTCGCCAGTGTCCACGCCCTCCCAACCCGTGGGGCAAACGGTGTCCCATTACCGCATCCTCAGCAGGATCGGCGGCGGGGGCATGGGCGTGGTGTACGAGGCTGAAGACCTCAAGCTCGGTCGCCATGTCGCTCTGAAGTTCCTTCCCGACGAACTCGCCCACGACGCGCAAGTCCTCAGCCGTTTTCAGCGGGAGGCCAAGGCTGCGTCCTCCCTGAACCACCCGAACATCTGCACGATCTACGAGATTGACGAGTCCGATGGGCGAAGCTTCATTGCTATGGAACTGCTTAAGGGGCAGACGCTCCGGCACCGGATCGCTGGCAAGGCGCTGGAGATCGAGGCGGTGCTCGATCTGGGCATCCAGATTGCCGACGCTCTCGATGCGGCACACTCGAAGGGCATCGTCCATCGGGACATCAAGCCTGCGAATATCTTCGTGACGAATCGAGGGCAGGCGAAGATTCTCGATTTCGGGCTGGCGAAAGTCACTCTCAAGCCAGAGAGTGCTGCCATGAGCGCCGCGACCATCGAGTCAGAGGAACATCTGACGAGTCCCGGCAGTGCGCTGGGCACTGTGGCGTACATGTCGCCGGAGCAAGTTCGGGGCAAGGAACTGGATGTTCGTACCGACTTGTTTTCATTCGGTGCCGTTCTATATGAGATGTGCACGGGTACCCTGCCATTTCGAGGCGACACCAGCGGCGTGATCTTCGAGTCCATTCTGAATCGAGCGCCAGTCCCAGCAGTCAGGTTGAACCCCGACATGCCGCCCAAGCTAGAGGAGATCATCAACAAGGCGCTGGAGAAGGATCGCGACGTTCGCTGTCAGTCTGCCGCCGAGCTGAGGGCTGATCTGAGGCGATTGAAGCGGGACACTACGTCCGGTTCAATTTCCGCAGCGAATTTGGGGGCGGGCGTGGCTTGGTATAAGAAGCCGGCCGCATGGCTAATGGCCGCCGCCGTTGTGGTCATTGTCGCTCTGATCGCTTGGGAAGATTCTTCAAAACGCCCGCAGGCT
>PMUM01000310.1 GCA_003166855.1 Acidobacteriaceae bacterium
CGAAATACCCGATCAGCAGCGCCCGAAAGTAAATCCCCGGCGTCAGCGACGGCCGCCCGTACTTCTCCGCATAAAACTTCGCGCACCGGCTCTCCACAAACTCGTCGAAGCCCTCGGCCTCCAGCAACTCATTCAACCGCTGATAGAACGGATGTCCCGGCGCTGCCGCCAACTCCGTGTGCGCGATCCAAATCTCTTCTTGTTTCTCTCGCTGCTTGCGCGTCCCCATCGCCATGCGCCGATTCTACAAACCAAGCCTGTGGATACCTCAACTCTTTCTGCTCACGAATCCAAACTTGCACCACGGGCTGCTAGCCAATTCGCAAACGCCTCGACAAAGAACGCCCGAAAAATCAAGCTAGCCCGAAATTGATGCGCGGCTGCTTTGGCTTCCGCCTGACCCGCGTCAAGCAAGCAGTTGGCCGTATGCCACAATTCCGCGTGGGTTCTTACATCCCTTTGCTTTGTTACGTGCGCCTTTTTTCTCACAGCTAGATTTTACTACTGAGGAAGGCCTTCCCCACGCATTAGAAGCCCACTATCTGCTGGCAAAGTAGTATTCTCGTTACCATGAGCGGGCGGGCCACCGACGGAAAGTGGACACTCTTTCGAGGTCCGCTAACGGATCAGGAATTTCCAGCGGTTACCGCCTACTTTGATGAGAGCGGTCACCACGCATCCACACGAGTGGTCGCAATGGGCGGCGCAATCGCGGGACCGAAACAATGGGGAGAGCACCGTCAGAAATGGAAGGAGACGCTGTGCAGGTACAGCGTTAACGTCCTTCACATGACGGATTGTGAAAACCGCCAAGGTGAATTTCGCGGATGGGATGAGAATCGCAAACGCAGATTTCTATCGGACTTGATAGGCAGCTTCAATGAGAACACTTTTTTCCTTATAGGCGCTGCCGCAGTCGTTCAAGATTTCAATCGGCTGCCATTCAGAGCTGACAAGAAATTTGGTAACCTTGGTATTTTTGCTATCAAAACTGTTTTGTGCAGGCCCTTTCTCCTTTTAACGTCTACGACCCGGAATATGCTGGAGTGGAGAAGGAGTTCGCAGGCATAAGGGCGTGCTTTTTCGAGGCGCATCGTCAATTCACGTGGGGTCCGGTGCTCTTTGCGCTTGCACATGACCGTGACCGGGAACTTGGCGTAAAGCGGCAGCGCCTGGATGGGATTATCGGATGGGGCACAAAACAAACCTCCGTACATTTTCAACTTGCGGACCTCATTGCGTATGAACTGCGAAAGCACGTTGAGAACGCCGTGTTCCGTGGAGGACGCCCAACGCGGTGGCCTATGAAACAACTTCTCAAAAAGCCTTTCGTTGTGAATGTGCTAGATGATTCGCGGACCGTAATCCCAACGGAATACGGTGGCTTCGCCCTGTTTAGAAGTGCATCGCTTGCCGACGTGGACGAAGGCGCACGAATCCGATTCAACGCACAGGGATCGGGCGGCCCCGGCTTTTGACCGCGCCGACACCGCCAACATAGTTGGGGTGCCCTGTTCCTTGCGTTTTGTGCAAGGGCGGGTACGGTTGCCGCCGATAGATAGGTTCTAGGGGGCTTGGCGAAATCCTGCGTGCTCGTTCCGCAGGGACAGAAAGGGACTTGTTGAAAGTCGCCACCTTCAACATTAACAACATCAATAAGCGGCTCGACAACTTCCTGGCTTGGTTGTCCAAAGCGGAGCCGGACGTGGTAAGTCTCCAAGAGCTCAAGGCAGAGCAGGACGCCTTTCCCGTGAATGCCCTTCGAACTCTCGGGTACGAAGCAGTCTGGCAAGGGGAGCGTTCCTGGAACGGCGTGGCCATTCTCGCGCGACACCACGTTCCCGTGCTGACCTGCACAAGCTTGCCGGGAAATCCTGAAGATCATCAAGCTCGCTATATTGAAGCGGCCGTTCAGGGAGTCCTGATCACTTCCATCTACCTCCCCAATGGGAATCCGCAGCCNNACTCATGGCGAGCGGCGCACCCGTGGTGTTGGCCGGTGACTACAATGTCGTGCCGACACCGCAGGACATCTATCCGACTCGATCGTTGGATGACAACGCGTTAATCCAACCCGAGAGTCGACAAGCTTTTGCGCGTTTGCTGGCTCAAGGCTGGACCGACGCCATGCGGAAGCTACATCCGGACGGGCCGCTCTGGACATTCTGGGATTACAAATTTGAACGGTGGCATAAGGACAAAGGCATGCGCCTCGATCACTTTCTTCTCTCACCGAATTTGTCGGTCCGGCTCGTGGACGGCGGTGTTGACCGATGGGCGCGTGGGCAGGAAAACGCGAGCGACCATGCCCCAACATGGATCATGCTCGATCTCTAGACCAGAGTCGAGGTTCCAGCCAGCTTTTTGTCTGACCGCTCCCAGCAGCGTAAAGAGCTGCCTTTTCCCGCCCGCCTGTGCACCTGAGTGCTCTCAAACCAGGAGTGCTGGAAATGGGGCAGGCGCAGGCCGAAACCATCGGTGAGTTGGCGAAAATTCGCTCACGTGCATTACTGTGGAAGTCCTAAGGGAGACCTCGACATGACAGTCGAAGAATTGTGCTCTGGCTGTGCCACTAAGCATCCGAGCAAAGAACATCAAGCCAAACTGGTGCCTCACGGAGATCCTGAAAGGACGGAATCAAAACTCAACAAAGGCCACTGGCTGGAGATCAGCTACACGTTGAGGTGTCAGGATTGTGGGGCAATCTGGGAAAATCTTGTCGAAAGCGGGGCGGGAGGTCACGGTAACTTCTGGAACCGCATTGACCCGCCCGAGCAGAAATGATGCGTGGGTACTGCGATACAGATACGCTGTTCCACAACACGAAGAGGCACGCCGACCAGCCCGAGGTGAAGACTGAGTTGGATGCTCTCACGGTGCTGCTGGCTAAGCACAGGGCTGGGGAGATCACCCTATTCCGCTCACGGGTCAATCTGCGTGAAGTGGAAGCGACAAAAGATGCTGACCAGTTGAGCCATCTTTTGGCGGACTACGAGGCTCTAGAGCCTGTCCCGCTCGATGAACGGCACTACGGCAATAGCGATGTGGTGGTGGACCGCTATGGGAGTGTCGTCTCCAGTCCTCTGGTGTCCGACGTTCAGGATGAGAAAACATTGGCTGACCTTCAAGCTCTGGGACTCAAGCGAAGGGATGCCGAGCACATCACACAGGCATTGTGCAATCACTGCGAGGTATTTCTCACGCGAGACTTCGACTCAATCATCAAGATTCGCAATCGCATCGAGTCTCAGTTCCCTGAGGTCAAAATTCTCAAACCGTCCGAATTGGAGAAGCAGCTACGTTCCCCGTGAATCTTAGGTGGCTTGCGATGTGAGGCTGTCGCGTCCAACCGTGGGCGGAACGCCGGGAAGGTATGCAAACATGCTGCCGCGCTCGCTGTGACGATCGAGTAGTCCCGCCTCAGCGGTGTCGGTCCGGACCATCATCATCCCGTGCCTCTTCCATGAGTTCTTCAAGTGTCGGCCGGCTCGCGCTTGCTTGCTGCAGCTTCAGCTCCAGCCCCAGCGCCGTTAGAATATTGGTGATCTTGGAATATCCCAGTTCGCCCATCCGTCCGTTCTCCAGTGCGTCGAGCGTGGAGAGTCCGACCCTAGCTTTTTTTGCAAGCGTGGGCTTCGTAAGGCCGAGTTCTTTGCGCTTGATTGCGATCTGTTCGCCTAGTGGCCTGTCGCAGTGAGT
>PMUM01000091.1 GCA_003166855.1 Acidobacteriaceae bacterium
CGGTGGTGTGGCAGGGGTCGGCGGGTGACCGCCGCCCCTATGCCGATCAAACGCGTTTTCCAGTACCTACCCAGTGAAACTTCCTACAGGCCGACTTGCACTAAGACTTCTGACCGGGAATAACTTGCTGATCTGCCCGTGACTCCAGCCACCGTCGAACAGAGACACGACGCAATGGCGGTTCTTGCGCTACTTTTTCGACAAAAGATAAAGGTCGAACTGTCCGCCGGGACGGACGTAGACGATTTTGGAGAGGTCGCGGGCAATGTCGTAGGAGTTGCCGCCGTAACGCTGGGCAAAGGCGAAGGGCAATTTCAACACGGTTAGGGGACACCCGTAACCTTGCCGTCGAGCCAGGGCAAACGATACAGCGTCACTTCGCCGCGCGTCGAGAGGGTATAGAGAACAGACTTTCCATCGCTGCTGATCCGGGGGAAGAAAGTCACTACGTTGGGTGCGAGCGGGGTACACTTCTTGTCGGTAACGGAGAGTTCGAAGATGCCCAGCTTGTCTCCGTACATCATGGGCATCAGCAAGTACTTTCCATCGGAAGACGAGTCCATTGCAAATCCACAACCTTCGGAAAAAAGCTCTGCCGAGGAACCGTCGGGGCTGAGTCTCCAGGTTTGCAACGGGTCGGGATTCTGCCGATGTTGATTGCCCGTTATATACAGGTCCTTTCCGGTTCGCGTCCAGGCTATGGATTCAGAGTTGCCGAGGGAGTGTGGGAGCTGACGCAGGTGGCTGCCATCGGCGTTGACCACGAAATTTTCATCTGCATCGCGCACCGTATTGGTGAAGGTTAATTGAGTGCTATCCGGGGACCAGTCTCCCGTGGAGAGGGCGTCTTTGGAGGCAGTGATCCTAGTCTTATTCTTGCCGTCCACGTCCGACACCCACAGTTCCGCGCGGGAGACGTCAGGCTGGGTTACGTATGCGACGCGCTTGCCGTCAGGCGAAAGCGTCGGCTGCGTCGCCAGGTCCTCCACAATATCGGTCGAAGTCTTTGTGCGCGGGTCGTAAACCGATAGGTAGCCGGACTCCCTGCCGTTGACGAAGAAAATCCCCTTTCCGGCCGGATCCTTCATCGCGAAATAATCGGGCCCCGGCCCCGAAGTCAGCTGAGTGTAAGTTTTGTCGTCGAGGCTGTATTCCCACAGATTGATAATGCCGTTCACTTCGCGATGGAAAAGCAGCATCTTTCCCGGATCTCCCCAGTTCACCGATCTTGGGGATCCGGAGAGCTCGCCGATATTCGTGGCTTTACGGGTTGCAATATTCCAGCGGTACAACCGAACGGTGCCCTGGGGATCTTTGTCCTTGATGCCAAGGAGCAGTAGGTCGCCACCGTCGGGAAACACAAGTTGTCCGAGCAGGTCAACGCCAAGCTCCTTCGCCCCCAGAATAATCTTCCCGCCCACGCCATCAGCTGGCGATTGAATGAGGTCATTCGTGTGTGGATGGAAGTAGAACAAGCTCTTGCTGTCGGAAGAGGGTCGGAGGTCGTAACCTTGCAGAAGGCGCCTGGGAGTTCCACCCAGGGTCGGCATGGCCCAGATTTCTTCTCCCGCGCCAAGTTCGCGCTGATAGTAGATTTGCGTCCCATCGGCGGAAAAACTATCGAGGTACTTGCTGCCCTCGTCGCTGGTGAGTTGTAAAGGATCGCCTCCAGAAGTGAGCATCACAAAAACCTGCTCGTAACCCTGAAAATACGAAGTGAAAGCCACCGTGTGTCCATCCGGGGAAAGAATGGCTTGCGAGATCGGCTTGTGCCAGTGGCTGATCTGGGTGATCTTTCCCAGAGCAGACGGCCCATGATTGACGAACAGATGAAAGATTCCGTAGCCCGCAAGTGCCAGAACCAGAATAACCGCAGCGACCAGGCCTGCCACTTTGCCCTTGTTGCGCGAGGCTGTCTCCGCGATGACTGAGCCACTCGAGCGCTGGAACCCCGATTGTTCAACCGAAGGCGTGCTCGGCTGCGATGCAGCCGCGGGCGTTCCGGAAGGCGGAGACTGCGTCGTGTGGTGCTCGGCAATCTGGTGCTCAATCCGTTCCGACGATGATGCCGTGCTGGCCGCTCGAGCGCTGGTGCCGGAGCCCGTGTCCCGCCTCAAGCGCTTCAGATCGCTGTGTATGTCGGCGGCGTGCTGGTACCGAAGGTCGCGATCTTTTTCGAGCGCCTTGCCGACAATGCGTTCCAGTTCCGAGGGCACTTCCGGATTGAGCCGAACCGGCGGCAGCACCGCTCGGTTGAGGATGCCTTCGAAGATTACGCCGGTCGTATCCCCGCGAAACGGAAGCGCCCCGGTGCACATCTCGTAGAGCACCGCACCGAATGAGAAAAGGTCGCTGCGGGCATCCAGATCTTTGCCGCGCACTTGCTCCGGCGACATATAGGCGACTGTGCCCAGCGCCAGCCCTGGACTGGTGAGGTGGTCGTCCTCGACCGCCAAAGTCGCTGTATTCTCCGATCCGCTCTCAACGGACGCGGGCGTCACTTTGGCCAATCCGAAGTCGAGAATCTTGGCATGGCCCCGCTTGGTGACGAAGATGTTCGCCGGTTTGATATCGCGATGTACGATCCCGGCTGAGTGCGCTGCATCGAGGGCGTCGGCAATCTCAATTCCTAGCGACAGGACGGTTTCGGTGTCCAGTGGTTTCGCCCCAATGCGATGCTTCAGCGTCACGCCATCGAGAAATTCCATGACGATGAAGGGCTGACCGTCCTGCTGGCCGATTTCATAAATCGTGCAAATGTTGGGATGGTTCAGAGCGGACGACGCCTGCGCCTCGCGCTGAAAGCGGGCCAGGGCTTGAGGATCCTTGACTACGTCGTCGGGAAGAAACTTAAGCGCGACAAACCGGCGCAGCGTCAGGTCTTCGGCTTTGTACACCACACCCATCCCGCCGCCGCCGAGTTTTTCGAGGACGCGATAGTGCGAGATGGTTTGGCCGATCATTACTGGGCCTCTCGGCTTTCGGTCGCTCCATCTTACGGACGCCGCATCCGCCAGTCAACGAACCACTGCTCTGATACGATCGAATCGAGTCAGAACAACTTGCTCTTGGGCGGGGTACCGTGAAAGCGGCGAACCCACTCGGAGACAACCGTCGCGTCAAGAGCGACGGGATCTTCAAACAAGTTCTTCACGTCGCTCATTGCGCTGTTGCCGCTAATGATGCCACTCTTGCCGCGAGAGCATCTGCCGCGATGGTTTGCGGGTTGCTTCTGGAACGCAACGAACCATGAGCCATCCGATTACTGCGGACTCCAAAACAACCGGAGTAGAATGGCCTGTCTTTCAAGGCCCCAAAGGAGTAAATCTGTGTGAATATCGATCGCGTCAGCTTGCGACAATTTCTTGTGAAAGCTGGCTACAGCGCGTGTGCACATATTCCGTCTGAGCGCAGCCGTTTGTCTTGGGGAAAAATCCAGCCCTTCGTAAAGCCGGAGGTCTCATGAAGCTGAAATTGGTACTGTTTTCGTCTTGTGCCTTGCTGTTTTCCTCTTTGTCGTCGAGTGCGCAGCAGGAGCGGGAGGTACGGCTCTGGCTGACGACTCCTGATCGGGCTGCCGTAGTCGCGCCGCAGGCCTCGCTACACTTTTCCTCGGATGCGGGTAAGTTGCCGCTGCTGACGGTTGACGATGCGCAGCACTTCCAGACCATGGACGGTTTCGGCTTTGCGCTGACGGGAGGAAGTGCGGAGCTGCTGATGCGCATGAGCACAGGACCACGGACCGCCCTGCTGAAGCAGCTTTTTACTACGGGTGGCGACGGGATCGGAGTGAGCTACCTGCGGGTCAGCATCGGAGCCTCCGATATGAACGAGCGCGTGTTCTCGTACGATGATCTGCCACCGGGCGAGACCGATGTGGAGATGGCGAAGTTCAACCTGGGTCCGGACCGCGTGGATGTGATTCCGGTGCTGAAGGAGATTCTGGCGATTCGGCCTGGAATCAAGATCCTGGGATCCCCCTGGTCAGCTCCGGCGTGGATGAAGACGAACAATGATGTGAAAGGCGGCGAGCTCAAGCCGAAGTATTATGGTGCATTCGCAAAGTATTTCGTGAAGTACATTGAGGGGATGCGAGCGGAGGGGATCTTGATCGATGCGATCACGGTTGAGAACGAGCCGCTGAATCCGAAGAACACGCCGAGCATGGTGATGTTTGCGCAGCAACAGGACACGTTCATTGCGAAGGACCTAGGGCCTGCGTTTGAGAAGGCAGTGCTTCGGACGAGGATTCTGCTCTACGATCACAACCCGGATGTGCCCTCATATCCGCTATCGATCTTGGGCGATCCGGCGGCGAGCAAGTATGTGGATGGGACAGCCTTTCACTTGTACGGTGGCGAGACGAGTGTTCTGACCCAGGTGCATGATGCCTATCCGAAGAAGAACCTGTACATGACGGAGCAGTCAGTGACGGGGAGACGCAGCCAGGGACCGCTTGGGATTGCCGAGCCAGTGAGGCAGGTGATGATTGGCTCCGCACGGAACTGGAGCCGCAACGTACTGCTGTGGAATCTGGCGGCCGATCCTCAGAACGGGCCGCACACTAACAACGGAGGATGCACCGGATGTTCCGGTGCGATCACGCTCGACGGTGATTCTGCGACCAAGAATGTTGCTTACTATGTAGTCGAGCATTTCTCGCAGTTTGTGCCGCCGGGCTCGGTGCGGGTAGCGTCAAGCGAGATGGAGCAGTTGGCCAGCGTGGCCTTTGTGACTCCGGAAGGCAAGGTGGTGTTGGTGGTTTCAAACACGGGGAATTTTCCGAAGCCCTTCGCAGTGAAGTACCACGGAAAGGTCTTTCAGACGGCGATGCCCGCGGAGTCAGTGGGGACTTATGTCTGGTAGACTCGCCTGGCTTCTGAGACGGTTGGGCATTGCTAAAACGGGACGGTGTCTGTGCGTGGGCACTACGTCACTTCTTTTCGCTCACGGTCCAGAACGGTTCCTTCGTCGCCACGAACTCAACCGGCACCCCCTTGACGAATCCCTTCAACCAGCGTGTGCATTCCTCCATCCCAGCCTGCTCGCTCGGAACATGCCCAATCACAATCAGAGCCTTATTGCGTCCCTGGGTCACCGCGTCGGCCGCATATTCCACCGTCTCCCATTCGCGCGTTTCTCCAACCAACAGCACCTGTACGTCATCTCGCTCCAGCGCATGCGTCTCCCTCTGGAACCCCGCTGCTCCTGGACTAAACCCCACCTTTGTTACCTTCATCTCCGGCTTGCCCACCACTCGCACTACCGGCGAATCCAGCTTGTTCGCCACCTCCTCTGCCAATTTCTTTACCGTGGTCTCGGGCATGACAAACAGGTATTGGTTCTCAGAGTTTTGGAATTTCTCCTATCCAAGCGAACGCACCATTCCTGCTTCAATCCCATCCGGCTTGCGCATGTGCCAGTGATCGTGAAAACGCCATACCACCATTCCGTGCTTTTCAATGAACGCCCGTTTCTCCGCCCATACAGGATCGCTTTCGGGCATACCTTCGGGCGTATCGAGATGCGCATAGAAAGTCGGCTCATGCGTTATCACGAAATTCAATCCCTTTGCCGACGCACGTTGCAGAACATCCATCGTCGCCATCATGGTCACTGCGATTCCCGTCACTGCGGTATCAGGGTTCCCCGCTTTGAACGTATCTACCGTCTCCTTTTTCCAGTCGACCCCGACTTGCTTCTGTATTTCCGCAACCACCTCTCGCGCGGTGATTCGCCGTTCCTGGGCTGTAGCTCCGCCAACTGTGCCAAGCAGGATCGTCATTAAGATCCAAGAACGAACTATCTTCGTATCCACTGTTCCCCGCCTCCCTGCTTCATCGCATCAGACTCTCGCTGCCTAAGACTCAGAGCCTAGTCTGTTGACAGGAGAGCGGCAACTTTGGAGCAATGCTTTCGCAGGAGGTGAGTGCGACTATAGTGCCGTCTTTCACATACGGCGCAACCAGTTCGCCACAGCTCTCGGGTCGAATCGGACACAAGTGCCAATCCTGAAACAAGGAATACGACCAGCCTTCGCTTGCTTGAAGACCGTGATGCGCGAAACCGCGAGTAACTCAGCAAGTTCAGCGGCTGTGAGAGCGTGACCGATGCGCTCTATCTGATCGGGCAAAGACTGGACCTCGGACATGGATGGACTCCGGGATGAATTCCCGGAGGAACACCGCTTCTGGCGGCGCCTCAGTGCCCGAGTTGATGTCCCTCGCCTCACGCATCAATGCCATTCATCGTGCTCTAACCGCTGAAGAGCTTGCGGAGTTACTTCAGATGTCCCGCATAACGATCCTCCGGCGTGCGAAGCGGGGCAGCATACCGTCGTTTCGAGTGGGTTCCTGCGTCAGATTCGACTCTGCTGCAATCGCCAAGTGGCTAATGCAACAGGGCGTGCGATCGATGTCCAAGGGCTGAGTCACAGAGACGCCTGTCTAGCGCCAGTTACTTCCGGGTTGCTCGTCATCCAGGAGGAATTCGCGGCAGCGGCCTAGTGTCGTGGTTTATGAGGCGTAACCAACAGCACGACCGATAGGACGTGTTGCCGGACTCATCCCGGAAGCAGGAACCGTCCGAGTCAGGCGACTGCGGAACAGGGGGTCGGGCATCGTCACGCTATCTTGCTCAGCCAAAGTAGTACGTTGATTCTGCTGGTCGGGCCACCCTGGGGAACCACAATGGCCGGCGCAGATTGTCGGGTCCTGGCGCTGGCCGTGTGAGCGCTTTCCATTTCTGGTAAACGGCATGAGATAGATTAGTATCCACGAAAATGTCGCCGTAGCGATCATCGGGGCTGGCTTTCTCCACGCGCACAACCTGGTGCCAGCAGTGCATTCCGCTCAGGGGATCGGGGTGGACCGGGAATGTGATGTCCTGATGAACTCCGGCATCGCTCCACCAAATCCGTCGCGTGTCGGGATCGGAGCTCTCGTAGGGCTCAACGCTGTTGATTTGGCGCATCTTCCATTGGCCTTTTCCGACTTCTTGCAAGTCGACCAGTGCGCTGGTGAAACGCTCGATCTTGTCTTCCTTGTGCATCCGCCAGCGGCCCAGGTGATGCGAGCAGGCGACAACGTTCGGCGTCAGACCTTCAGTGACCCAAGCGTGGAGCACGAAATAACCAATCTCGGTGTGAACTTTCATTAGATCGGCGGTACGCACGCCGCCCATTTTCTCCGCATCGACCGGATTGACCCAGAGCGGATTCTTGTGGGCAATCTCGTACAAGAACTTGGCATTGCCCGATCGCGTGTGGATCAGCGTGGGCAAGCGGAAGATGGGCAGTAGGGTGTACACATCTCCGTGGGCGTCTTTCGGCCAATCGACAACTGGCAGGTATTGCGGATCAAAATCATCTGCCGGCATCCCCGACGCAACGTCACGGGCAGAACGGTGCACATGGCTGCGGTAGTATTCCGGGAGCGCAAATTCTGGCCACTTCCAATCCGCCATGGTCTTGGAGAAGAGTTCGAGTTTATACGAGGGCGTGTTGTAGCCTGCAACCACTTTGCCGTCGAGAGCAACGCCAATCGGTTTGCCGTTCTTGGCGACCACGCCATTGGGGCCGACGGCTGAACCCTCCACATCGGCGGGGGCGAGTGGTTTCTCGTTGAGCTTGTACACATCTGTAGTGACCTCGAAGGCGGCGTACTTCCGCATGTATTCGAGCGGGGTCAGGTCTTCTTTTTTCGCTGCCTCCGGAAGTCCAGGGACAGAGTTTTCGAAAATCCAGCGATAATATTCGTCCACCGAGATCTTCTGTCCGGTCCTATAGGGCGATTCGAACCACTGGCGAATGCCCATCGAGCCGTCGGGGTCGATCGCCCAGGAGAGATTGACCCAGAATTCATCTTCCTCCCAAACCTCCCCGGGGTTGGTCTGATAAGTGAAGTCAACCTTCTTTCCTCGCTTTTCCTGAAATACGCGCAGCACGGGCTGACGGAAGCCGATCCATTTGCTGGCGTGGGTCTCCTGGCTCATCAGGTCGTGGCGCTCGGAGCTGTATCCCATGGGCAGCACATAATCGGCGTACCAGGCGGTTTCGTTCCACGTGGGAGTCAGTGCGGCGTGCAGGCCGACCAGCTTTTCGTCGCGCAACACTTCGATCCAGGAGAAGCCGTCGGGGTAAGTCCAGACCGGATTGAAGACCCGTGAGAAATAAGCTTCCAGGCGGCCGCGCCCTTCTTTGAGCAGGTGAGGGAGAAGGAACGACATTTCGTGAGTACAGAGCGGCCATTCCGGAGGATAGAGCAATTCGTTCCAGCGCTTCTGCGGCGGCGGCACGCTGAAAGGCTTGGGGACAAATTTGTTCCATGCGTTGAGATTGTGGCCGCCCTTGGTTCCCACCGAGCCGGTGAGAACGTGCAAGAGCATCAGGGCGCGCACCGCCTGCCAGCCGCCGAGGTTTCCGGACGCGCTGCCGCGCCAAAGATGCGAGGCGAAGCGGCTTCCCGCGTCGGCGATTTCCCGCGCGACCTTCACGATGACATCCGCCTTCACGCCGCTTTCCTTTTCGGCGAATTCGGGAGTGTATTGCGCGTAATGGCGTTTCAACGCCTCGATCGCAGCATCAAAGTTGTGACTGTCTGCTTTGAAGCCATCCACCTCCAGCTCTTCCCAGTTGGTCCAGTTTTTCATGAACGCGGCATCAAAGCGGTTCTCGTCCAGAATGAGCTTAGCCATGGCAAGCAGGACGGCGGCTTCGGTGCCGGGATAACTCGGCATCCAATAATCGCCCATGCTCGCGGTGTTCGAGAGCCGGGGATCCATGACCGCGAGTTTGGCGCCGGCCATTTTGCCGTCGATGATGCGCTGCGCATGAGGGTTGAAATAATGTCCCGATTCGAGGTGAGCTGACAGGAGCAGAATGAAGCGTGCGTTGGCGTGGTCGGGCGATGGGCGGTCGGCATGATGCCAAAGCACGTAGCCCAGGCGCGCCGAGGCCGAACAAATGTTGGTGTGCGAGTTGTGCCCGTCAATTCCCCAGGCCTGCAGCGTGCGCTCCATGATGTAGTCGTAGCCGGGCCGGCCGACATGGTACATGACTTCCTCGCCGCGGCCCTCCTGGATTGCTTTTCGAATGCGGGCGCCGAAAGTCTCGAGCACTTCATCCCATGAAGTCCGCTCCCATTGCCCGCTACCACGCGGTCCCACGCGCTTCATGGGATAGAGCACGCGGTCGGGGTCATGAATCTGGTTGATGACCGCCGGACCCTTAGCGCAAAGACGTCCCCGGCTGCCGGGGTGCTTGGGATTTCCTTCGAACTTGGCGACCTGGCCCGTTTCCTTATCGATGTAAGCCAGAAGCCCGCAGGCGGATTCGCAGTTGAAACAGATGGTGGGAATCAGCTGGTAATGGCGCTCCACTCGGCGCGGCCAAGCCTCGGGATCGAACTCGACCCAGTCGTCCCATTTCTCTACCGGCGGGCTTGAGGAAAGCCGGCCGCCACCACTGCCAAGATTATTCACCTTTGGGACTCGCATATTTTTTCTCCCTTAGCTATTGGGTACACGTTGCCCGGCCATGACAAAACACCATTCGAATGCCAGCAGACCTCCGAGCGCGAGCAAGCCGGACAAGCCCGCCGCGGCGGCGTTCGCAGCCCCTGCCAGCAAAAGCAGCAAGGGAAAAATTCCGCCGAACGCCACGGCTCCGACCCAGAACGGCATCCGGTACGGCCCATGCGTGATCAACCAGACTCCATACCCCGCGTTCTCGGTGGTATGCGGAACGGCGATCTCGCCCAGAACCATGAGCAGGTGAAGAATGATGCAGATGGCGAGCGCCCCGATGGCGAGAGCATGCGTGTGCGGGGAATTGGCGGAGGCAGCGGGCAGCAGCAACATGACAGCGGCACTTGCGAGCAGTGCCTGGACAATCAGGTGCAGAGGCAAGAGCGGCGTCTGCCAGAGGTCGCGGCCTTCGCATTGTCCAAAAAGGAATGCGGTATATCCTGCGGCCAGGAAGCCCGCAAGCACAGTGGGCCAGAGCAAGATGTGAGAAATCTGCGAAATCCCGATTACCTCGCTCAGCCAGAAAGCGGCGCACAGCCCGCTATAAAGAACCAGGAGATAGGCTCCTTTCGTCAGCCAGGACTTGCGCTGAGGAGACAGCAGGACGCTCAAGAATCGTTGCTTGCGGCTCAGATCGGAGACCAGCATCGCCACGGTTAAGGCGATGAAAACGAGCGCCAGTGTAGCCAGCACAGTGTCCCGCAGACGATCCGCGGAAAGGAGTCCCAGCGCCATGCCGATGGCAGGGACTGCGAGCAGTCCCGAACCGATGGACTTCATCCAGAAATAAACCGGTACCTGCCAACCCCAGGGACGATCGTGCGCGACATCATAGGCCGCTAGAGTATTCTTTTGCAGAAAAGGACTGGTGAGAAGGTAGGCCGCACCGCCGCCGTGGACTTGCTGGTTCCGTTCCGCCCACATGTAGAAGGATTCATGGCGTGCCGCAGTGGGGGCCATTGTGCTTTCGTCTCCGTCAATGTAGAACACTTTGGGCCGCGTTCCCTGCTCCGGCTTACGCACGCGGACTGTCTCGCGCGCCAGCAGTTGTGCGACTTCGCTTTCCGGATCGTCCAAATCGCCGGCAACAAGGGCGTGCTCCGGACAAACCGCGGCGCAGGCGGGTTCCAGTCCCACTTCGACGCGATGCGCGCAGAAATGGCATTTGGCTGCTGTGTTCCGATACGGGTCAACATAAATGGCGTCGTAGGGGCAGGCCTGCATGCAGGCCTTGCACCCGATGCAGCGGGCGGAGTTGAAATCTACAATCCCGTCTTTGCGCTGGTACATGGCGCTTACCGGACAGATCTCGACGCACGGCGGCTTCTCGCAGTGATTGCAGCGGGTCACCTGGAAGATACGGCGCGCGTGCGGGAATTTGCCTTTCTCCACATACTTGACCCACGTCCGGTTGACGCCCAGCGGAACTCTGTTCTCCGTTTTGCATGCCACCGTGCAGGAATGGCAGCCGATGCACTTGCGGCTGTCGATGACGACTCCGTATCTCATGCCGTAGCCTCCCGTAACAACGCGGTCACGCGTGCGGCCACCGCCGCGCCGTCAATCACGCAGTTGCGGATCGGTTTCATGCCGGTCGCGCATCCCGCGAGAAAAACGCCGTCGCGAGTCGCATCATGTGGATGCCGGAACCATTCCCGGCACAGAAAAAATCCATCGGGACCGCAGGTGATTCCCAGAGTGCTCGCCAATTGGTTGACATCCTCACAGGGCCGCATTCCAGTCGAAAGAGAGACCAGATCGAATTCGCCGGTGAAGGGACGGTTCAGCAGCGTGTTTTCTGCGCGGACAGAAATGGAGCCGTCCGGCAGCTGCCGGCACGTGGAGACGCGACCCCGGATGTAGCGGACGCCCCGCTCTTGCGCCAGCGAGTACATCTCTTCGAAGCCGCGATCGTAAGTGCGAACATCCATGTAGAAACAAGCCACGAGTGCCTTCGGGTTGCGCTCCATGACCGTGCTTGCCTGCTTGGTGCTATACGAGCAGCAGATGCGGGAACAAAACGGCGCTCCGATGCGCTTGTTGCGCGAACCGACGCAGAACACGATCCCCAGCCTCTCGGCCTTTTTGCCGTCGCTCGGCCGCACGAGTCTTCCGCCGGTTGGTCCGCGCGGATTCAGCATCCATTCGAGTTCGGACGCTGTAACTACGTTTGGGTAAACTCCATACCCATATTCCTTGAGTCGGGTGGGGTCGAACGGTGTAAATCCAGTGGCGACAACTACCGCACCAGCAGCGATGGAGCTCCCGTCGCTCAGTTCGACTGTGAAGTGGGGAAAATCTCCGTGCAAGGCGCTGAGCACAGTGCCGCAGCGAATGTCCACCAGAGGTGTTGCTCTCAGATCGCGCTCCAAAGCGTCGGTGAACTCCTTGCCATCGTCGAATCCATCGTCGTTAAAGAAGGGAAAGGTTTTGGAAAGCTTGGGAACCCTGCCGCCAAGTGCCGGGGACTTTTCCACCAGCACAGACGGCATCGCGAGCGAGCTCAGTACGAGTGCTACCTGCATGCCCGCAACCCCGCCTCCGATGATGCAGATCGGGTTTGCCATACGAGTTCGCTACTGAACCTCCACGCTCTCTTTTGTCAGCCATTCCTTGCTCTTGTCGTAAGGAATGCCAAGCTTGTCGAGAAGAGGTTCCACGGGCACAGTGTGGGCCTGGATGCCCACCACATCATAGGGATCCCAACCCATCAGCAAGCCTGCGAGTTCGGTGTAGGAAAGGGTCGGAATATTGAAGGCTCTGCCGCACATCTGCTCGATGGCCCACTGTTCCTTATCGAGTAAGACGTTGCAGCCGGGACAATTGGTGAGGATCGCGTCCGGCTCCCAGGGTTCCATGCTGTCCAGTTTTTTCAGAACGCAAGCCATGGTATAGCCGCGATTCGGGCGGATCATGCACTGCCGGAACCCCATGCCGCAGCAGTGGCGCCGCTCGGGGTAATCCACGGTTTCGCCACCCCAGGCGCGAATCGGTCCAGTCAGAACTTCGCAGGACTCCGCGCCGCCGATGGCCTTTTCGGGAAAAACCTTAGCGTAGTGGCATCCGACATGATCCACAATGCGCAACGGCCGTCCCGTTCTGTGCTCGACCAACCGGTACCGCAATTTCTGCGCCAGCGCGTCACGGTAGCGATACACGATGTCGCTGGCATGGACCACATGCTTCGGAATCTGCAGCCGCCGCCCGCAAGCTTGCTGCAGCCACCGGTCCACGCGCTCGTACAATCCCGGTTCGTGTTCATACATTTCCAGGCATTCGGTGTGGATGGCGAACGAGGTTACGCAAGCGGTGGTAATGTTTTGAAAACCCAGCTCCGCGGCGATCGACCACAAGCGTGCCACGACCAGCAATGTGCTTTCCATGGACATGACATCGCCGTGAGAGAGAATGCCGGTGCAGCACGTGCATTGCGAATCGGGCCGATCTCCCGCGGCCGTCCAGCGCAGGCCAAGCAGGTCGTAAATGCGGCTGATGAGTAGTTCGGTTCCTGGATTGATGGCGCCGAGGATGCAGCTCGGAGTGAGGAAAAAGTCATTCTCCGGGATCTCTTTGGGGATCGCCGGCGGAATGGTCAGAGCAATCGCCATAATCCTCTTTTACCCTTCGCGGCGAACCCGCTCGTAGTAGTCGTCAATCGAGACGCCGTTTTTCTTTGCGTCCTCGCAGGCGTGTTTCTCAAGCTCGTTCCAGAGCACCAGTGTCCCACCCCCCGCCACGCAGGAACGAAGTTCAGCAAGAGTTTGGGGCGGCACCTTGCGCCCGCCGAATTGCCCCTCAGTATCTGGACTGGCGCCCAGACGAATCATCTGTTGATCGATTTCAGAGTGGTATCGGGCGTAGCGAGGACCAAAATCCGGGTGGCCTTCGGCGTCAACATTGCGGAAGTACAGGCTGCAACCTCGATTCCACAGGTTTCCGCCCCAGAGATGACGTGCCGCATATTGCTGCCGGCCGCGGACACTACACAGGTGATATCCCTTCAGTTGGGCCAGAAAGCGCAACGAAGAAATCAGTCCCATCAAGTTGTTTTCTCGGGAACATTTGGGCTTGCAGGAGCCACATTGTCCGCAATACCAGAGAACATCGGACTTCAGGAGTTCAACCAGCCGGTCTTCGCTTTTCGAGAGAACGGCGTCAACAATGGTGCGGGGATTGTACTCGGGATAATACTGGGCGGCCGGGCATTCCGCAGTACAAACGCCGCAGGCAATGCAGCTTTTCAGGGCGTGTTTGGCAACGAGATGATTCTCGATCCACCAGGTGCAGGGTTCGTTGCGCGCCTTCTCGTACCATTCCTGCATCTCGGCATCGCACCCATTGGCCCGCGCGGAGCTTTCCCGCCGGTCCTTTTCCCGCTCCAACGATGTCCCATAGAGACGTCGGAGGTTCGGGTAGGTGGGGCCGGCGGCGGCTTCCTGGTCGCGCATGGACTCATAGGCCGATACCAGTTCGTCATCGGGCATGTCTCTGAGTTCCTCGTGCCTTTTCGAGAGCAAGTCGGCGGGAAATATTTGTTGTGTTGGCGAGACGCTGCGGTTCATGCTGCCACCCTGCCAGGCTCCAGATCGGCCAGCGGAACCTCGGAAAGTGCTTTGTATTCCTCCGCGGTGAGCGCAACCGTTCGGTAGAACACATGTGCGAATTTGGAGTTTGCTGAACCCGCAAGCAGAACCAACACAAATACCAAGTGCAGAAAGTACGTCGGGTAGGCCAGCACGCCCACATTTGCGTAACGAAAGATTTCAGACAGCAGGCCCGTAACGCTTACGAGCAAAAGCTCCACCAACAGCACCCAGTCAAACCATGAACTTGCGTCCCGGTTCCGGGATGCCCGCCGACGTTGAATGCAAAAGTAGAAGCTCCCGCTGATCACCAACACTGCGGCAAGATTGCCGGCAATTTTGAAGGGGTGGAAAACAGGCAGAGGATAGGGAGCACCGAGAGCGATCAGCGTGGCCGCGGCACCCGCCAGCGCCAGCAGCGTAATGAAGCCATAAAACACAGAGATGTGCGCCCATCGGCTTAAGGGAAACTGCTGACATTGGGAGAATTGCCGGTGCGTGGCGATCTGGCGAGTTACGGAGACAAAGGAGTGAACGAGACGGCCAAGGTCGGCTTCCCGGAGCGACTCCCCGGTGAATGCCTTCCAGGCGCGTGCCGCGCCGATCAGGGTACCGATCATTACCATGCCCGCAATCGCTGCAAAGAACAGATTCAACGTGAAATGGGGAAGCATGCCGGCATAACGCACCGGCGTGATCTGGGGCGAGAACGACCCGCCGACAGCGATGGCCGCCAGCAGCAGAGCGATGGCCACCAGCAGCATGGATAGAAAACCGCGCCGCTGATTTACCAAACGACTCCACCAGCGGGGCAGGGAATAGTGCTCCACGGCCAGTCGACGAATGGCTGCCATGATCCGGCCCGGCCCAGCGTTGGCCGGGCAACGGGAGGTACAGTCCTGGCAATTGAAACAGAGCCAGACGCTAGGGTCGGCAAGCAGTCTGTCCACTTCGCCCAGCTGCAGAAACGTCATCTGGCGCCTCGGGAACAGGGCGCCATCGGTTTCGGCAAGATGACAGCTCACCGTGCAGGCGCCGCATTGCAGGCAGGACAGCAACGAATTCCCGTCGGGGCAATATTGGGTGAGCAATGCCGCCGTCGCGCGCTGCCGGACGGGAAACAGCGTCAAAGAGGAGTCCCGAAGCAGACGAATCGTGCTTCCGCGCAGACGCCATCCAAAATCGATGGCTGGTCGAGGTACTGAAAACTTCGTTTCCTCCGACCTAGACAGGATGGCCCTGCGGCGTTGGGGACCGACGCGCTTCCCGATTCTTTCGCCCACGGCCATAAAGTTCTTCTATTAAGTCTATAGAACTTATAGTAAATAGCAGCAATTGGTGTGCCGTGTCAATGCTGGGCAGCTGCAACTCCGGAGTCTTAAAATTCAGGTACTTAGAGGGAACTGTCCGATGGCCAGGCTTTTGCGTGTGCAGGTTCTTGCATTGCGATGCGAAAAAGTCTTCCTTGTCCACTTGCCTGAAGCAAAAGTGTCTTCATCGCTGCGCTAGGTCGTAGCCCGTGGCGGCGCTGGCGGTTGTGGTGACCGTAATTTCGGAACTTGCGACCACCACGGCCACCGCGCTGTTAAAGCTGACCTTGGTCGCGACCCGGTCAAAGTGGTTTCAGAAATGTGACAGCTTTCGCCGTGCCGGAGGCAAGCTTTGCTTCTACGGAGCCAGCCCTACAGCCAGGCTGAAGACCGTGCCACATCCTTCACTGCAGGCAGTGCTGGCACCAAACTCCGTTGTTCCGTAGAGATCCCCATTCGTGCCTTCGAGCAGCGTCGAGTAGGGCAATATACCGTCCATGCCGTCAAAGGTGTGCAGCGTGGTCAGAGTGCCGCTTGGGGTAATTTTAAAGACGGTGCCGGTGTTGCTGACTCCGAACCCGCTGGTTGTCCCATAGAAATTCCCGTCTGCAGCCTGGATCAGCGCATCGCTGGCTCCAGTCCCGTCCCCGCTGCCGAAGCTGTGCAGCGTGGTCAGCGTGCCCCTGAGGTAATGCTAAAGACCGTGCCCGAACCGCCCTCCGTCAAGATCTGCCCCCCTGAGGCCGCGTGATCAAACAGACTTTATTCCAGAGAGCAGTGCGAGCAGTTCCAGATGATGCGTTTTGGTGTTTCTTGCGCCACGTGCGAACGCTCGGATGAGGAATACCCATGGCATCGTCAGGATGAGGTGGCAACTGCTCTTCGAGCGGAAGAACTGATTACTTCAAACGCTGCCTGAAGGCGGCTTGGACAGGGTGACGCCAAACTAATTTGCTGACCGGCCCTGGTGACATAGAAACCTTGCCGGGAGGCCCGCAATCGGGAAAATTATGGTCCTACATGCGGCCCATCCGTCTGATGAATCGCCACGAGGTGTTTCAGTCTATCGAGCAGATCTTTCCTGTCCGCGCCAAGGGCTCGAATCACTTCGGTTGTGAGCAGGGCTTCGTCCGCTTTTCCGACTATGTAATAGGAATCGCACAGCAAGAAGAGGGCATCGGGATCCGCGGTTCGCGATCTTTCCAGATACTGGATGGCATCTGACCAGCGCTGCTGCTGGTATCGGATTCCCCCCATTCCGATCAACGCAAGAGTTTCGGTGGAATCGAGCGCCAGGGCTGCCTGGAAGGAGCTTTCCGCTGCCGCTGTTTCCCCACCAGAAAGCTGCGCCATTCCAAGGTAGGCCGCGATGCGCGCGGACTGCGGATCCTTGGTTCTGGCAACGGTCAGCACTCGCCTTGCGTCATCTCTCCTTCCCATGCTCTGGTACATGGTTCCAAGCAAGTAGTGTGGCTCGCCTTGGCCGGAGGCATCCGAAGCGGGCGACTTCGCCAGGATTTCCAGCGCCTCCCGCTCTTTGTTCGCTTCGAGCAGCGGCTTCACTTGCTTCCAGGCCTGTTCCTCTTCGGGGCTTTTCAGTTCCTTGGAAGTGTCGATGCGGTCCGTCATCGCGTCGAAGAGTCTGGTTTCATCCCGTGCTTCCCTGGTTCGTCCCAGTTGCCGGTATGCTTTCCCGAGCTGAAAGTGGGCACTAATAAGGGAAGGCTGTAGAACGATCGCGCGTTGGAGCGATGCCACGGCATCCTCAAACTGCCCCAATTCCACCTGCGCTCTTCCCAGTCCGTAAAATGCGGAGCCTTTTTCGTACCGGTGCGCCAGCGCGTAGGAGTAGAAATCGCGGGCTTTATCCCAGTCCCCTAGGTTTGCCCAAGACTCCCCTAGATAAAATGCAGCCTCACCATTGCCGGCATCCCGTTTCATGGCCGCGTCGAAGTTGGCAATGGCAGACTGGAAATCGGTCAATTCGAACTGCGTCCGGGCAATGTCGAAATCAATGCGAGCCAGCCTGGGATCGAGGTGGCGAGCTTTCTCCATCCACGAAACCCCCTCCTTGCGGTTCTCGATGTTCACCGCCAGGTATTCTCCATACTTCTGGCAGATCTGTGCATCATTGGGTGCGAGGCTGGCCGCCATCGCAATGGTTTGACGGGCGCGATCCACGTCTGCCTCCGCGAAAAAAGCTTCTGCGAGGTAGTAGAGAACTTTGACTGTGCCCGGCCGAGCGTTGATGCTGCTCCTATAGTTCTCTATGGCCTTGGGCCAGTTACGCTCTCGAAAGAACACCGTACCCAGTCCGAAGAGAAGGTCCGCATCGTCAGGGGAACTGCGAAGCGCTTGCTCATAAACATTCCGGGCTTCCGCCAACCGATCCGCGGCTACGAGCGTTGCTCCCCGCTTGAGAGCAGCCGCCACATTCGGCGTGGCTTGCCCAGTCATCAATGTCGATATCAACAAGAACGTGACCAGGGTCTTCATACCATTCGGCATAATACGATTTCAAAGATGCCCCAGCTAATGGTACCCGCTCCATTGCGTGAGCATGTTCCGTTGACCGATGATAAGCCATGCGCCAACTGATGCTCATCCTGGCTGCGACGGTCGCGCTCGTGTCGGGCCCCAGCTTACCTGCTCGTCCGGGGATTCGATTTGAAGAAATTGCAGCACGCTCCAACCTTCACTTCACGACCGCAGCTTCGCCCACCCCGAATAAGAATCAAGTCGAAACCATGCTTGCCGGGGTGGCTTTGTTTGACTATGACGGGGACGGGTACCTCGATGTATATCTCGTAAATGGCGCAGCGATCCCTTCGCTCAAGAAAGAATCTCCGGCATATTGGAACCGGCTGTTTCACAACAACCATGACGGAACCTTCACCGACGTTACTGAGAAAGCAGGTGTGGCGGGGGCAGGATACGGCATGGGCGTGGCCGTAGGGGACTACGACAATGACGGATGGCCAGACTTGTTCGTCGCCAACGTTACCGGAAACCAGTTATTCCACAACAATGGAGATGGGAGTTTTACGGACGTAACCGTGAAGGCGGGGCTGCAAGGTGCGACGCTCGACGGAAAGAAAATGTGGTCGGCCGGAGCCGGCTGGTTTGACTACAATAACGATGGCCTTCTGGACCTTTTCGTCGTCAACTACATCAAGTGGGAGGTCAACCAGGATCCCTATTGTACGATCGGCGGCGGTGCCCGCGGCTACTGTCATCCGCGATACTACGCGGCGACACATAATTCTCTTTACCGAAACAACGGGGACGGAACTTTTACCGATGTCTCCGAGGAAGCTGGGATCGCATCGCAATCTGGGAAAGGCATGAGTGTGTCCTTTGCGGACTACGACGGCGATGGTTTTCTGGATGCCTTCGTGGCCAACGACAACACTCGCAACTTCTTGTTTCACAACCTGGGAGGAAAGAAATTTGAAGAGGTCGGAGAAGCGGCGGGCGTGGCCTATGGATCGAATGGCGCGGCGCTTGCCGGCATGGGCTCCGATTTCCGCGATGTGAATAACGACGGCCTGCCCGACATCTGGCACACCGCCGTGGAATTCGAAACGTTTCCGCTGTACGGAAACCGTGGGCATGGAGACTTCGCCGATTGGACGGTGAGTAGCGGGTTAGCGCGGCTGACTTCCCAAATGTCTGGTTGGGGAAATGGAATCGTTGATTTCGATAACGATGGCTGGAAGGATTTGTTTGTGGCTCGTTCCAATGTTCTGGACAATATCAGCGGCCTGGTTGCTGAACGTCAGTATCCGGAACGGAACTCCGTGTTTCGGAATCTCGGCAACGGGAAATTCGAAGATGTGAGTTCCGGGGCCGGCCCTGATTTTGACAAGGAAGCTCCACACCGTGGAGTTGCATTCGGAGACATTGACAATGACGGACGGGTGGATGCGGTGGTGACCGTGCTGAACGGAGCGGTGAAGCTATTCCACAATGTCTCCGGCGGTGACAACCACTGGATACTGTTTAAGTTGGTGGGAACAAAGAGTAACAGAATGGGAATTGGCGCCCAAATACACATCACCACAGAGGACGGACGGTCGCAATGGAACGAGGTAACAACTGCTGTCGGATATGCTTCCTCCAGCGATAGCCGGGTCCATTTCGGACTGGGATCGAACCGTCACATCAGAGAAATCGAGATTCGCTGGCCCAGCGGCATCAAGCAAGTACTGCATGACGCAGACGTGGACCGAATAATGACTATTCACGAGCCGCCGGGTTAATCATCCGCCCGGGACCCCGTGCATAATTTTAAGATTCAGCTTAATGAACGACTAAATTCCGCCAGTAAGCGTTTCCCGCTTCACGCTGTGGAATCAGCACGCGCTGGTAGAGTCGCAACGTCACTTCCTGGTTTGCATACTTCTCCAAGTTCACTTCGATGTCCTGCCACTCGCGCGTTTTCGACCGGCCCTCAATGATTTTGTCCAGTACCTTGTCGTCGTTCACATAAACCTGTAACTGCCAGGCGCGTCCAGGATCCACGCCCGTCCGGAATTTCAAAGCTGGATTCATGCTCAACATTGCAGTGCGTTTCAACAGGGTTCCACGCACTTCATCGCGCGGATAGGTAGCCAGGATTTCGCCGTCCAAATAGGTGATGCCGCGGATTCCAGGCATGCCGCCACCGGCCCCGCCGAATCCCGCGCGTTCCAGCGTCCAATCGGGGTTCCAGTATTTCATGAGGTCGGCGAGTCTGAATAATTCGGCCGGCTGAGTCTCGGGTTCTTGGATCGGGATGTGAATTGTGTTTCCGTCGTCGGTCGCCCCATGGGCCGCAGTGACAGCGAGACCGAGCTTTTTTGTTCGCCGCGCCAGTTCCGTGATGCTCTCATCTACCGGAGGCGACAGCGGAAGAGGGCCCATTTCTTTGCCGAAGATTCGATCGTTCAGCTCGGACACTGATTCTGGCGGCAAAGCCTTCATCCCATGCATCGCCGCAACTACGGATTCGGAATTGGCTGCATTGCAATCGGTATCGGCGAAGTCCGCCGCATGGACGGCAAGTTGAATCGTCTTTTGAAAGTCGCCGCCGCCGAACCAGACGCTGGTTGCCACGAAACCGCCATTCACCACTGCATTGTTCGTGGCGGGATACTCGATTCCCCAGCGTTCATCGATCGCCCGAAAAATCTGATCAGGACGGCTGCCTGAATCGGCCATCGCAATGACCATGTCGAGACACTTGCGATACGGAGAGTCAGGATGGATTAGCTTTGCCGCCTTGCGCACAATGGCATGCGTGTCCTTCTCCACGAAGGCGATGCTGATCATTCCTGCGACAAACACCGCACCATCGGTTCCTTCCGCGTAACCGTTGATGTGGCCGAACCGTCGTGCCATCTCCGCTGCGGCATTAGGCATGCCGGGATTCAGCACACCGTAGACGTCGCTGCTGAATTGTGGGCCGATGGTCCACCAGAGCTTGTTGTAGCGGGGATGCCCGGTGTCGGGAGCCTTGATGCCCCGCTTTAGGAGCAGTAGCGCCTGCTCGCTTGATCCCCAGGAGCCGGCGTTGTTCTCCAGCCACTGTTGCCCGAGTTGTTGCACCGTCAGCCCAATGCCGTATTTTTCGAAGGCGCGGATCGCGACCATCTCGTAGTAGTAGTCGTCGTCCACAGGAGCGTACCCCGGAAGAGGGGACAACGGAGTAATCTGCAGCGTCGAGGCGGGCTGGTGTTCGAAACGACCGCCTGTTCTCTGAGCGATCATCTGTGCCGTCCAGACCGCTTGCACCCGATCGAGGTACTCTGCGTGCGACAGCACCAGCGTTCCAGCGGTTGGGGCGGCTTCACGTTGTTCCGAAGTCTGGCCATGAAAAAACGAAAGCGACAACATCACGCAGCCAAATACGCTGAGCGATTTGGTGGACAGGCTTTTCATGACTTCGATTCCTTTCTTGAACAAACCGAACCGACGCACACGAAGATTCCGCGCGCATGATTCCTCTTTGCGCATCCTAACGAAGAAAATGGAGAATGGACATAAAATTTGAAACGTTTTATATTTGGCAGTCGCAAGGCTCTTGCCCAAACTGGAGCGCACTTATGAAACTCGTTCTCGCGCGTGTTGTGGTCGTGGCCCTAATCGCTGTCGCCTGCACCGTTTCAGCGCAGGACTCCCACTTTCGTCCCGATCGTCAACAGATCCCCACTCCCGGCTGCCTGAATATGAAAGGCGCATGGGAAGGCGGATCCACGCCGTGCACTCAGAATGAGCATGATTCCTGGCTGGCCGACATTCGTCATTGGCGCAATGAGCGCCGGATTCGTATCGGCTACGATGGTTCGCGCTACGACCTGCCTGCATTCAACTGGACGCAGTCCAGCTTCTTCCAACCGCAAATGATGGTGGAGGACCGTTATTTCTACGATCCGATCGCGCACCGCTACACCGTAGATCGATATCTCGATGATCTGGAAAAGAGATACGGCGGAATTGATGCGGTTCTCATCTGGCCCACGTATCCGAACATGGGAATCGACAACCGCAACCAGCACGATATGATCCGCTCTATGCCAGGCGGCATACCAGGCGTGCGGCAAGTGATTGCGGACTTCCACCGTCGCGGGATGCGCGTGCTGTTTCCAATGATGATGTGGGATCAAGGAACAAGGGATCCGGGTATGTCGTGGCCAGATGCAATTGCCAGCACGATGGCGGAAATTGGAGCGGACGGCATCAACGGCGACACACAAGATGGTGTGCCCCTGGCATAT
Organism: Acidobacteriaceae bacterium; assembly: GCA_003166855.1. GTDB lineage: Bacteria > Acidobacteriota > Terriglobia > Terriglobales > Acidobacteriaceae > Sulfotelmatobacter. The sequence continues at coordinate 22,177 of PMUM01000091.1, forward strand.
TCGTTGGCTGCGGACAAGGTTGGCCATCCTCTCGTGTTTGAACCGGAGGGCGGTCCGTCGGACGAGGCTCTGGCGTGGAACATCATGACGTGGGGGCAATATCAGTACCCGTTCGTGCCCATGGTCGATAAGTACAAATGGCTCGAAACGCGCCACATGGTGAACATCTCCGATCGCTGGAAACACGACAAGACGGACAACCTACAGTTTGCCTTCTTTAACGGAGTTGGTTGGGAGAGCTGGGAAAATGTATGGGGAATATGGAATGGCATCACGCCTCGGGATGCTGAAGCCACGCGCCGCATCGCTACGATGGAACGTGCGTTCGCCCCGTTTCTGGTAAGCACCGATTGGGAGCCCCTGGTCCCGATGTTGTGTTATGGCGTTTACGCCAGCCGGTGGCCATCCGGAGAGCAGACCATCTGGACCATCGTGAACCGCAACGACTACGACATCGAGGGTCCGCAGATCGAAGTGGCGCCCGAGGAGGACGTCCATTATTACGATCTTTATCACGGCGTCGAACTCACGCCTGCGAAGAATCAAGCGGGGCGAAGTGTGCTGAGCTTCGCAATCGAGGCCCACGGTTACAGCGCGCTTCTTGCCTCACATTCTGCGCCAGATGCCGGCATTCAGAAACTGATGTCGACGATGAAGAAACTGAGTGCGACACCGCTGTCCAGTTACTCGCATGAGTGGAAAGTTGTGCCGCAGCAGATCGTGCCCATTGCCGCGGTCAAGCCGCCTTCTGGCTCGCCCGCAGATATGGTTAAGATCCCCGAAGCGGATTTCGATTTTCGTATATCCGGTATTGAGATTGAAGGATTCAACGACATCGGAGTTGACGTGCAGTATCCGTGGGAGGATACGCCCCGCCGTTTTCATGATCATCCCATGCATGTGAAGTCATTCTGGATTGACAAGTATCCAGTGACCAATGCGCAGTTCAAGAACTTTCTCAATGCGACTCATTACCACCCTCAGGATGATCTGAATTTCCTCCGGGACTGGAAAAGCGGCACATACCCGGCAGGTTGGGAAAACAAGCCCGTAACGTGGGTGTCCCTGGAGGATTCACGCGCGTATGCGACATGGGCAGGGAAGCGTCTGCCGCATGAATGGGAGTGGCAGTATGCCGCGCAAGGCGCGGACCGGCGCACCTATCCTTGGGGCAACGTGTGGAATGCTGACGCGATTCCAGTCCCGGACAAGGGCCGCACCATGCGTGGACCGGATGAGGTCGACGCACATCCGAAAGGTGCAAGCCCGTTTGGCGTGATGGACCTGGTAGGCAACGTGTGGCAGTGGACCGAAGAGTTTCAGGACGAGCACACGCGAGGAGGCATTCTGCGTGGGGGCAGCTATTACCAGCCGCAAGGATCGATCTGGTATTTCCCGCAAGCGTATAAGCTTGGCGAGCATGGAAAGCTCTTGATGACATCCCCGAGCATGGACCGGTCAGGCGGGCTCGGCTTCCGCTGCGCTCAAGATGCAGAGTAGCGCTGAGGTTGCCCGCGAAGAGGCAGGCAATCTGCTAACCTGAGGTTCGTAATAGCTCGACCCGTGAATCCTCCAGTAACAATGCGGCAAATTGCGGAACGAGCCGAAGTGTCAATCGGCACGGTGTCGCACGTCATCAATGGCACCGCCAAGGTTCGCGAGAAACTGCGGCAGCGAGTATTGGACGCGATTCGCAGCCTTGGATATCAACCCAGCCAATTGGCTCGCGGCCTCCGGCGGAATCAGACTAACATCGTAGTCATGATTATTCCGGACATAACCAATCCATTCTTCCCCGCCGTGGTACGCGGTGTGGAGGATGTCGCGTACAAGCACTCCCTCCGCCTCGTCCTCTGCAACACGGACAACGATCCGGGCAAAGAGACCTCCTATCTGAATGAGCTGCGCTCCTACCGTCCCGCGGGATGGCTTGTGATTCCTGCGGCGGACAGCGAGATGACGGCACAGCTGCGATCGGCGGCGGCTTTGGGTACGCCCGTTGTCTGCATCGACCGCCAGCCGCCGGGATGGAAGGGGGACGTGGTTCTCGTCGCCAACGAGGCTGGATCCCATAGTGCCACGCAACATCTTTTGCGAATGGGACATCGTCAGCTCGCGGTGATCACCGGCCCCCTGCACCTGACCAACGCAGTGGAGAGACTGAAGGGATTCAAACGCGCCCTTGTCGAAGCCAAGGTGCCCATCGAGCCGGAGTACATTCAGGAGGCCCAGTTCAACCGACAGAGCGGATACCAGGCGGCCACGCGGCTCTTACGAATGTTGCCTCGGCCTACTGCGATCTTTGCGTGCAACGATCTGATGGCAATGGGCGTGCTGCACGCGGCCCGTGAGTTGGGGCTTCATTGTCCTGAAGACATATCCATCGTCGGCTTTGACGACCTCGATTTTGCCGAGTTCACGGCGCCGGCGCTTACTTCGGTACACCAGCCCGGTTATCAACTGGGTACGACTGCAGCGCGCCTTTTGCTGGACCGCATCGACGGCTCTCAGGAGCCGGCTCAGAAGATCACGCTGCCGAGTGAGCTGAAAATCCGCCATTCGGTGGCTTCCCTTTCCCCCGTGAATTCTGCTTCCAAACCGAAACGGCGCGCAGAGGCTGTCGAGTTGCGCTGAGTTCCCGAACACCTTTCCTTACTGTGTCTCGTTTTCAGTATTCGTTTTATTTCTCTGTCGGTAGCAAGTTAAAAT
>PMUM01000065.1 GCA_003166855.1 Acidobacteriaceae bacterium
CCCACGCCTGATTTCAACCGTTGAGACTTAACTTCCGGTTTGCCCATAATCCGCCCAGAATCGAGGCCAAGTGACGAGATCACTTTCTACTAGCCGACTTGTGGGTACTGACGTTTCACGCAGACTGTGGAACTATGATGTGTACTCATTCTGAGAATTACTGGGGTCTGTTCGGGGGAATGGCATGAAGGCGAAACGAACGCGTTGGCTGGCAGCGTGTGCTCTCACCGCATATGGCGCACTTCTGATCAGGTTCGTGGTCTTCAAGGACATACCTGTCATTCATATAGGACACCTGAGGTTCAGGTTTGCCGGTACTCACACAGGTCCTGGCAACTTCGTCCCGTTCAAGAGCATTGTTCCCCTACTCAGTGGTCGGGGGAATCAGTTGATAGCCATGGTGAACTTGTTCGGAAACATCATCCCGTTTATGCCGATAGGAATTCTCGCTCCATTTGTCGTTCGATCCATCTCATGGCAGAAGGCGCTCCTCCTCGGAGTTGTCACCGGGCTAACCTTCGAGGTGATGGAGGTTGTCTTCCGTGTAGGCATCTTCGACGTTGACGACATCATAATGAACGCCTTCGGCGTCATGCTCGGCTACGGAGTGTTTGTAATGTTCAAACGTCGGGCCCAACCTCGCCCAGGGTAAGCTCTTCAGTCCCGAGAAACGCGCTTGTGGTGATTGGCGGGCCTACTCCCGGATGGTCGGCAAACCGGAGTGCGCCGGGATAAACCGGCATGTTGTAGGGGATGAAAGAGCCCTACAGGAAAGGAAGCAGCGAATCCATCCTGGCCTCGAGTCTTGCAGGCGACATCGCGAGATGTCGCTTGAAGCGTAGACAGGGGTATCGGTGGGCCGGGCTATTGAGCTTCGAAAAGCCGATGGAACAGGATGCCGACTTCGTTCCGGTAGGGAGGAAGGCAACACGGCAGCCACGCTAATCGCGAGTGGATTGTCGGTCCTGCGTAGTCTAAGAACCCGCGCACGCTGAGAAACAACATGCACGAGAACCGGGAGATCTCCTGCACGTCTTGGTCAACCGATCAAGTCCGGTCCGCAAAGGCCATAAACCGAACGGCGGACATGAACGTGCAGGAGAAGTCGGACTGTGCCGTAGTACCTGTGAACCCGCCGAACAAGGAAGGGCAACCCTCCGCGGAGGTGGGGGAGGGAAGGGCGCAGACTGAGGAGAACATCGTTCCATCACACTTGCGCCCGACACAGAGCGGGAAACGCATGTCCCAGGGATTGGACGGTGTGCGGCAAGCTGCAAGAACGAGGAAGCAGGAGCGGTTCACTGCTTTGCTCCACCATCTGAGCATCGGATTACTCCGCGATAGCTTTTACGCACTCAAGCGTCAGGCTTCTCCCGGAGTCGATGGTGTGACGTGGCAGGAGTATGAAACCGGATTGGAAGATCGGCTCATCGATCTGCACAGTCGGGTGCACCATGGAGCGTATCGAGCACAACCCTCACGACGAGTCTACATACCGAAGGCTGATGGGCGACAACGCCCGTTGGGCATCGCGGCACTGGAGGACAAAATCGTTCAACAGGCCGTGGTGACGATTCTCAACCAGATCTATGAGGTCGACTTCAAAGGCTTTTCGTACGGGTTTCGACCCGGTCGCAGCCCGCATCAAGCGCTGGACGCGCTGACGGCGGGCATCCAATGGAAACGAGTGAACTGGGTGCTCGATGCGGACATTCGTGGCTTCTTTGACAACATGGGCCACGAGTGGACCACGAAGTTTATCGAGCATCGCGTGGCCGATCGCCGAATACTTCGCCTGATCCAGAAATGGCTGAAGGCGGGAGTTTCGGAAGAAGGTCAGTGGTCGGAGACGGAGGTAGGAACGCCGCAGGGAGCAGTGGTTTCGCCGTTGCTCGCCAACGTGTACCTGCATTACGTTTTCGATCTATGGGTCGAGGTCTGGCGCAAGAAAGTGGCGAAGGGCGATGTGATCGTCGTCCGCTACGCCGATGATCTTGTGCTCGGCTTTCAGCATCGAACGGACGCTGAGCGATTCCTTCGGGAGTTTCGGGATCGATTGGCCAAGTTCGGTTTGGAGTTACACGCGGACAAGACACGACTGATCGAATTCGGGCGGTTCGCCGCTCGAAACCGGAAGCAGCGTGGCGAGGGAAAACCTGAGACCTTCACATTCCTGGGGTTCACTCACTTCTGTGGGCAGCGCATCAGCGACAAGGCCTTCATCGTCTGGCGGATTACGGCGAAGAAGCGAATGGTAGCGAAGCTCAAAGCCATCAAGGCTGAGCTTCAACGCCGGAAGCATCATCGTACGACCGAGGTCGGTGCATGGCTTCGAAAGGTTGTGCTGGGCTACTACCAATACCATGCCGTTCCGGGAAACTCGACTCAGTTGCGCATCTTTCAACGTCGCGTTTGCTGGTTGTGGCGGAGCGTCCTTGTCCGTCGCAGCCAGCGCGCACAGGTGCGATGGGCTCGTCTCTCCCCAGTCTTGACCCGGTGGATTCCCCAACCCCGCACTCTGCATCCTTATCCTGATGCACGCTTCGCCGCCAGTCATCCACGGTAAGAGCCGTATGCGTAAACGCGCTCGTACGGATCTGTGCGGGGGGCGATCAGCAATGGTCGTCCCTACCGCGACAGTAATCCGTGAACTCTTCGGTGCTTCCTCGCGGTCCAGAAACGGGCTTCGAGGAAGCCTCAATCGGATCGCTTCCCCCGAGTCGACTTCTAGCTCGGAATAATTTCTAGTTAGCCTGCTCTCATCAACCGACTCACATCCACGGAGTCAGCATTGATCAAGACCGATCAGGCGAATGACGCAGTGATCTCGGCCCTCGTAAAGGTTCCTTATCTCCTCTGACCAACGTCGGCAGCGCGTGACTCAAGTGGCGGAATAGCGGAGAACGTCTTGCCTTCATCGCGCTTGCCAAAAAAGCAACAGACCCATAGCATCCTAGTAAAATGATTTCAACCAAGAGAGCTCAGCCCCAGTGCCCTTCGCGCTGGATCTTGCGCTTGCTGTGTCTGGCCGTTGTTTGCCCCTTCGCCAAGTGCGACACCCAGTATTACGAGCACACTCTTTTCGACAACAGTCTCGAGCCGGATGCTTACTACTACAGCTCCGGTAAAGCAACCTCTCCGTCCACACTCGAACTGGTTAACGGGAAGCTTCCAGTCAGCCGCGACCTCTTTTATACGCCTCCCAATGCGCTGCGGCTGAAGTGGCGCTCCCTGCCAGATGGCGGGTGGGAGGCTGGAATTAGTGCGATCAATTTCAGAAACCGGGAAATCGATTTCCAGGGCGATAGCCTTTACTTTTGGTGCCTTTCGCAAGAAGGCATTTCGGCGAGCGACTTGCCGCTGGTTCAAATCTCGGACACGGATGATAATTTTTCGACTTCGCTTCCCATGGGAAAGTTCCTTCGAGATCTTACGCCGGGAAAATGGGTTCAAGTACAAATTCCGTTGGAGGAGTTCAAGACTGGCTCGATTCACGAATTGCAGCTTCACCGGCTGACCAAAGTCGTTTTTATCCAGAACCATGGCGATTCCGTCGAGCACACTCTCACAATCGATGACCTCATGATTGATGACCGTGCGGTTGCGTCGAGTGGGCTGCAGGGCGTGGCTTCGAACCTCCCTGCGCCGCAGAATGTTCGCGCTAACGGCTATGAGCGGCACGTTGACATCAGTTGGGACTCGGTAAACGACCCCACCCTCGAGCGCTATGTAGTCTACCGTTCGCTGGAGGGCGGCAATTTCCAGCCGATCGGGATTCAAGTTCCTGGAGTCAATAGCTACACGGACTACCTTGGCAAGACCGGCGTCACCGCGCGCTATAGAGTTGCGGAAACAGATCATCGGTACGGCTTGTCCCCGTTCTCGATCATCGCTGCTGCGGAAACCAGACCGCTCAATGACGACGAACTTCTCACCATGTTGCAGGAGGCCTGTTTCCGTTACTACTGGGAAGGTGCGCATCCCGTCGCCGGAATGACTCTGGAAAACATTCCCGGCGACGATCGGATTGTGGCCACCGGTGCGAGTGGCTTTGGCATCATGGCGCTGATCGTTGGCGTGGATCGAGGGTTT
>PMUM01000191.1 GCA_003166855.1 Acidobacteriaceae bacterium
GGCGGATCGGCCGGAGGTCACCTGGCCCTCACAACCGGCATGCTCACGCCCGCGGCGGGATTTGACCACGAGTGCTACACGGGTGAAGACAACGTCTGGAGCCAGAATCCCGGGACCGACAAAGATCCCCGTGTCGCGGCGATTGTGAACTGGTTTGGCATCGCCGACGTTCTGGACGAGCTGCACGGACCGAACGCCAAGGGATATGCAGTCGCATGGCTGGGCGATCAGCCGAATGCTGACGAGCTTGCGAAGCGCCTGTCGCCCATCCGCTACGTCGACAAGAACACGCCGCCCATCATCACGATTCACGGCGACAAAGACGCGCTCGTTCCGTATGAGCAGTCCGTGCGCCTGCACAAAGCGCTCGACGCAGCGGGCGTGCCCAACCAGCTCTATACCGTTCCCGGCGCCAATCACGGCGGATTCTCCTACGAACAGAATCAGGGCGCGTGGGCCGCGATTCGAGAGTTCTTAAAGAAGAATGTGAAAGGCCTGGCGGACGCGGCGCCCGCGAAATAGAGAGCTTCGAGGGCTTGGTTACGTCAACTTACCCATTTACTCAGACACAATCCTCAAGGCTCAGACCTGTTTCCTTCGCGTATGTCTGTTCTGACAGGTGACGGGGCGGTCCACTGCTTATACCCTGCATTGTTGCGTGTGAGTCGCTGGGTGATGAATTTCTACCGGTGAGTCAAATGAAGGGGGGCTAGAGCCATGTCAGCCGGACAACCGAACATCCTCATCATCATGACCGATCAGTTGCGTCACCCAGCGGTGTACGAGTCCGGCTCGTCCCAGAACATGCGATCCCACTCCCGCCTCCATCCCGATCAACGATGAAGGCAGATTTGGCCGTGTACTCCGGTAGCTGTGAACGTGAGAACTTCTTGCGGATTACCACCTGGGAACGGTTTTCCAGTGCAATCTAAGGTGGAAGGTGGTCTTACCTAAATCGATACCAAATGGACTTAATCTGCATGACGATGATCCTCCGTCTGGCTTTTTGCCAACCTAATCATTACTCCGTTGGCTCTCCCGACGGCGGCCCATCTCATTATCGCGATTGCACGCATTGAGGTACTCATCGGCCGGAGTCGAGAGCTGCCTCTGGGCTCTTGCTCAACGACTGCCTCGCCTTCGCGGCGGAGGCGCAGGCCAACTGGTGCTCTTCCAAGTCGCTCTTGGCGCGCTCCATATCGACGTTTTTCTGGGCCGCAAGCTTCGTGCTGACTTGGAAATACGCAGCGGAACGGGCTTCGAAGTACTTGCTACGTCTGAAGTCAAGAGTTCGTTCAAGATCCTTGCAAATTAAGCAAGCCATAAACGAATTCCTCCAGCCTTTCCCCAGACCCCAAGGAGGCCCTGGATGTGCCTCTTCATCACTGCTGTTTCAGGAGTTCCTTCTCAGCCCGGAGCCAGTCTTGCTCGTCTTGTCCGGGTCCCCGACCACGGCTTTCGTACAGCTCGTAGGCCCGCTCTCGGATCTTGCCGTCTGACGGGACGGCGTTCGCCATCATTGTCAACTTGCCTCGGGAGCCTTGTGAGGGAGCGGCAACCGATGCCTTCGGCTGCTTGTTAGCTTTGGGATCAAACATGGGAATCCTCCGCATGCACTAAGAGAAGCGTACTTCAGATGGACTGACTTAGTTCAGAGGACCTGAAAAGAGGAGAGGAACTGCTCACTCAGTCTTAAGGCTACGCTCAATCCTCACGCGTGTCCAATTTCGAAGAGACCGCTTGCGGCACCGGCCGAGTCCTTCTTGGGGCGATCCATCGCGATTTCACGCAGTGCCGCAGGGGTTCGCTGGCAGCGCGCCTCCTTCGGTGCAGCAATGTAACAGGTTATCCTGTTTTTGAGTACGTCTGGCGATGGCTGTTGACAGTTGCGAACGGGTCGCCCGTTGCATTAAAACAAGCTGGACATCCCAGCCAGGGGCGGTCCGCGCATTCGTGGGCAGGATCAGTCGAATGTAACGACGGTCGATCAAAGCGCGAACTGGAAAGCGGCATCACAGCAACTGTTGGTGTCTTCGGGCTGTCAGGGTCGGGCAGCATCCTTAGCAGGGATGTCAGCAATGATCGCAATAATCGCATAAACAAACTCCAACAAATTCAGATGACTCCGGATGATGAAACGAAACTAATTTGCCCATCAGATCGCATAACCGAAGTAACCGGCGCCACTAGGGCTTTCACGCGGCCATCCTACGCTTAAGGCGAGGCGGGGAGCCTTGTGCGGGCTACCGCACGGCTCCAGCGCGCATCCAAGTTCGAAGACCAGGGGGGCATTTCTCGAGTCGGCCGCTCGACAGTGTGTCCCCGCCGCACTCCGGTTTCATCGCGAAGAGTCTGAAATGAGGGCACTTTGGTGATCTGGCAAGCGATCAGGGAGAGGATAGAGTTTAGCGATTGATGGCTTTCCATTTCACCTCTGGGCTGGGGTTTGCCCTTGTCGTATTGGGTGTTGCGTCCTGCCTAGGACAGCCCGCTCCACAGGCGCCTATGCCCAGTCGGGAAAACGGTGCGATCCAGCCGGAGATGCCGTCGACCGGCGAGCGACTGCCTGGCAGCATCAGCGGAACGGTCACCGATCAAAGCGGAGCGGTCGTCGCCGGGGCACGGGTGAAGCTCACTGTCGACAGTCCGTCGGCGAGCCAGGAAGCACTTTCCGACACGGAAGGGGAATTCTCTTTTACCCACGTTGCTCCCGGATCTTTTCAGCTGACCATTACCGCGTCAGGATTCGCGACGCAGACATCTTCTGGAACGCTGCATTCGGGCGAGAACTACATTCTCCCCAGTTCCGCGCTGGCGGTGGCTACGACTGAAACGGATGTGGAGGTCGGAGTCACACGGGTCGAAGTCGCAGAAGACCAGATGAAGGTGGAAGAGCAGCAGCGTGTGTTCGGCGTGCTGCCAAATTTCTACGTCAGCTACGTCCCGAATGCCGCTCCGCTCGATGCGAAACAGAAATTCAAACTGGCCGGGAGGACGGTGGTGGATCCATTCACCTTTGTATTTGTGGCGGGCGCGGCGGGAGTGGAGCAGGCGCAGAATCACTTTCGCGGGTACGGGCAAGGCGCGCAAGGGTATGCCAAACGCTTTGGCGCCGGCTATGCCGACACGGTTGCGGGAACGTTTATTGGAAGCGCGATCCTGCCATCGCTGCTGAAACAGGATCCGCGGTATTTCTACAAAGGAACCGGCAGCACGTCTTCGCGGTTTCTGTATGCGCTCGCGAACGCGGTGATCTGCAAGGGAGACAACGGACGCTGGCAGCCGAATTACTCGAATGTCCTGGGAAACCTGGCGGCGGGCGGGATTTCGAATCTCTACTATCCGCCCCAGGATCGCGACGGAGCGGGGTTGACGCTCGAGAACGGAGCCATTGGAATTGGAGCCACCGCCGTCTCTAACATCTTTCAGGAATTTATTATCCGGAAGTTGACGCCGAAAGCTCCGAAAAACTAGTCCAGTTCGGCCCCTAAGCGTGAACCGCCTGACTTTATTTCTGAGGCGCGCTCTCTCTCGTTCCCGCCAGCACTTTCAGGATTTCCCAGGCTAGTTTGTCGGGATCGGCATCTTCCATGTTGGTGAGCACGACAACTCCGGCGCGCAGCGTGGGGGCAATCAGGAATTGCGTGCTGGTGCCTTGCTGACCTCCGGAGTGGCCGACGACGGCGAGGCCGTTCTTGGTCCAGGATCCCCAGCCGAGGGCGTAGTTGTCCTTCGAACCGTCGGACGGCTTCAGCGGCGTCCACATCAGATCGCGCGTAGATCGCTTGATCAGCTTGTCGTTCAGAATGGCCACTTCAAACTTTGCCATGTCCTCCGCGGAAGAGAGCCAGCCGCCACCCGGAATCTTGTAGCTGGAGTCGAGGAAGTCGGTGTTCTGCACCGTGCCCGACTCGGTCTTGCGATAGAAGCGCGTGCGGTAGGGGATGATGGCAAAGCGATTGTCGACTTGCGTGTTGTCCATGCCAGCAGGGACGAAAACATTTTTGCGCACGAAGTCCACATACTTTGCCTGTGAAGCTCCCTCAACGACGCAGCCGACTAACGTGTAGCCCTGGGTCGAGTAGTGAAACTGCTTTCCCGGGTCCGAGACCAAAGGATCATTCTTGAAGAAGTCGAGTCCGGCCTGGATAGGGTCGTCGAAATGCTTTGTGTTGCCGACTTCGAGATCGTCCTGCGAACCGGATTTGTAGTGGCGGACGCCGGCGAGATGTCCCATCACCAGGCGCGTGGTGATCGGAGACTGCTTCTGCGGAAATGCCGGGCAATATTTCTGGACGGGCGCGTCGAGATCGAGTTGTTTGCGCTCGACGAGTTGCATCGCGGCCGTGGCCGTGAGGGACTTGGAGATCGAGGCCAGGCGGAAGAGCGTGTGTTCGCTGGCGGGGGCGTTGTTCTCGGCATCGGCCAGGCCGAAACCGGCGGCCCACTCGTATTCTCCGTTTTCGACGACTGCGACGGAGAGTCCGGGGACGTGGGTTGTCGCCATGTACTTGGTAACGGCGGCTTCGATCTGGGTGCGCTTAACCTCGGAGAGTTGGGGTTGCTGAGCTAGGGATGAAGAGGTCCAGAGAAGTGCGAGCAGCACGAGGGTGAACAGATTGCGCCGATGCGGCGAAGGAGCTTTGGAGACCATGGGCTTTCCCTTCCGAATAGAATGAGGCCACATTGTAGGCTAGGCGGCCAGCTTTCGAGACGAGAGTGGGTGACACCGTTGAAAAGGTGTGCGTGAAAAACGGTGCCGTCCCTGCGGGACTCTTTGAGTATTTCGACGCCTACCCGGCACTGCCGTGCCGGGCTTTCACATGCCGCCGCTTCGCGGCTGGAGTTTGCCAGGTTCTGTACCACCTTTCCCGCGAAAACTCAGTTCGAACACAGGATGACGCTGCGGGATTGATGCGCGGCAAACGTTCAGGACGCGGTGCAGTTCTACTGCGTGACGGTGGCCTGGTAGCTTACGGCCTGCCAGTGGCCGGTACGGCGGACCCAGACGCGCGTGTAGCGGTAGGGGCCGCTGAAGTCTTCGCCGAGCTGGTGTCCCTTCACGTCGGCGCGGGCTGTCACGACGGCGGTGTCGCCGTAGACGCGCACCACCATGTCACTGACATCGATGGCTTCATAGCGGAGCTGGCCGCTCTTGCGGGCGGAGACGGTGTCCTGCTTGGTCGTGACTTGTCCCAGCGGGGTGATGGCAACGTAATCCTCAGCGAGGGTGCGCTGGGAGAAGTCGGGATCGCGGTGGAGGCTGGCTTCCTTGGCTTGCCGCTCCATTTCCACGATCTCTTTAATCGTGGACTGGTCAGCGGAGTCGATCGACGTCCGCGGATGCACCGCAACATGCTGGCCCGCGAAGACCGGCAGGGTTACGAGCAGAGACAACAACAACACTGCACACTTGTTGAGCACGATGAGACCTCCGCGGTTTGCGAGGGGACAGAGATCCGCCTGACCGAGCTACGCAACCTAGGATGCTGGAGTTCCGTGGAAAAGTTATCCGCTGCGACATTTGTATCAACATCAACAACGGGTGAGTAAAACGTCTCAAGTCATGGTCGAACGTCTTTCTCTAAGAATAAAGACGGTGCCAGAGGCTGTATTGTTTCTTGGAAAATTCCGAAAGCCCCATGTCGTCCGAGCTTCCAACCCGAAGCAGCGCGCCCCACATCCACTACCCCGAGTTACAGCAACTCCGCTTCCAAGCGGAGGACCCGCCAAATCCTTGAAATACGGAACCAGCCGGGCCGGGGAACCGCGCCCATTGTCCACTCCGGGACTGGAGTGTCCAGTATCGGACAGGAGTCTTTCCGGGCTGGCCGCGGAGCAATCGACCGATATCGGCGCGGGAGGATGACCCGCGAGGGGCAGCATCTAGTAGAATCAAACCTCCGATTCATGCATGGCTGACATCCGTCGTGGTCTGATTATCGTGAACACCGGCCCGGGTAAAGGCAAGACCACTGCGGCGATGGGAACCGCTCTTCGAGCCGTCGGCCAGGGAATGCGAGTGCTGATGCTGCAGTTCCTGAAGGGCTCGTGGCACTACGGCGAACTCGATGCCGTGCAGGCCTTCGGCGACAAGTTTGTCATGAAGCAGATGGGCCGCGGCTTCGTGAAGGTCGGCGCCGAGAAGCCGGACCCGGAAGACATTCGCATGGTCGAAGAGGCCTGGGCCGAGGCCGATCAGGCGATTCAGTCTGGCACATGGGACCTGGTGATTCTCGACGAGATTAACTATGCCATCAGCTATGGCATGCTGGATCCGGCGAAGGTGGTCGAAAGCCTGAAGAAGAAACCGGAAATGGTGCACGTCATCTTGACGGGCCGAAACGCGCACCCGACAATCGTCGAGGCCGCCGATACAGTGACGGAGATGCGCCAGGTGAAGCACGCGTATGAAAAGGGCGTGATGGCGCAAAGAGGAATTGAGTACTGAAATTGAGTGATTGGGAGATTTAGTGATTGAGCCATTAAAAGGGATTCTCAATGACTCAATCACTAATTCACGCAATCACTAAATCCTTATGGCTTGGTTTAAACGCGAAGCCGGCGAGCTGGACACTTCGGGCGAGAAAAAAGTCCGCACCGAAGGGCTGTGGGTGAAGTGTGAGAACTGCCGGCAGATCATCTGGAAGAAAGATCTGGAAGAGAACATGAACGTCTGTCCAAAGTGCGACAAGCACTTTCGGATCGACGCTCGCACCCGGCTGGCGCAACTGCTCGACGACAACCAGTATGAGACGTTCGACGGGAACATTGCATCGACCGATCCGCTGAAGTTTGTGGACTTGAAGCCGTATTCCTCGCGGCTGAAGCAGGCGCAGGCGGACACGGGCCTCAACGACGCGGTCATCAATGCTCACGGCAAGCTGATGGGACGACCCGTAGTGACGAGTGTGATGGAATATGCGTTCATCGGCGGCAGCATGGGCGCGGTTGTGGGTGAAGCGATTACCCGAGCCGTCGAGCGCGCGGCCGATACGCGCACTCCTCTGATTATTGTCTCAGCATCGGGCGGCGCACGGATGATGGAAGGAGTCATCAGCCTGATGCAGCTGGCGAAGATTTCCGCGGCGCTGGCAAAGCTGGATAAGGCCAAAGTTCCCTACATTTCGCTACTCACGGATCCGACCACCGGAGGCGTGACTGCGTCGTTTGCCATGCTGGGCGATTTGAATATTGCGGAGCCGGGCGCGCTGATTGGTTTCGCGGGGCCGCGTGTGATTGAGCAGACGATCCGGCAGAAGCTCCCGCCTGGCTTCCAGCGCAGCGAGTTCCTGCTGCAACACGGCATGCTGGACGCAGTGGTTCCGCGCAAAGAGCTGAAGCCCTACATCGCGCGCGCACTGGATTTTATGGTTGGAAGCCGCTAGCTCCTAGCTGCTAGCTTCTAGCCAGACCATAGGGATCGGCCATTTCTCTTGATACGGTGCGAATCCCACGGATCTGAATCCCCAAATCGGTTTTGATAATCTGGAATTGGGCAATCCTCGTGGACTTCTGGCGCAAAGCTAGAAGCTAGGAGCTAGAAGCTTCCCCATGACTTACGAAACCGCGGTGGCGAGCATGTTTGCACTGGGTCACGAGCTGGCCCAGACGCCGTCGAACAAGTTCGACTTGGCGCACATGCGTGTGTTGCTTGGGGCGATGAATCATCCCGAGCGGGCGTTTCCCGGCGTGCTGATTGCGGGGACGAACGGGAAAGGCTCGACGGCGGCGACGCTGGCGTCGATCTTGCGGGTGTCAGAGTTGAAGATGGGGCTCTATACCTCGCCGCATCTGGTGCGGATCAACGAGCGCATTCAGGTCAACGGCGAACCAATTCGTGATGATGATTTTGCCCGGCTGCATGGGGAAGTGGATCAAGTTGCCGCGAGGCTCGTGGGCGAGGGGCAGCTGCCATGGCATCCCAGCTTCTTCGAAATGATGACGGCGATTGCGTTTGCGCACTTTGCGCGCGAGCGGGTGGGGATTGCTGTCCTCGAAGTTGGCATGGGCGGGCGCCTCGATGCGACCAATGTCGTGGAGCCGCTGGTCAGCGTGATTGCCGACATTTCGCTCGACCATCAGAAGTTTCTCGGCAATACAGTGGGCGAGATTGCGCGCGAGAAGGTGGGGATCATCCGCCCTGGTGGCGTGGTCGTGACTCTGCCGCAGCAGCCTGAGGCGAACGACGTCATCGGCAATACGATTCTCGATCTGGGGGCGAAGGGAGTCAGTGCGGTGCAGTATGTGCCCCCGGTGTCGCCGGGGAGTACTCAGTACTCAGTACTCGGTACTCAGAGAACCTCATCTTTCTCCGAGCGCCCGGAGAACGATGACGCTGCTCAGTATCGTCAGGAATATCCACTGCAGGTGATGGGGACGGAGATTCTTGTGGAGACTCCTCTGCTGGGGCGTCACCAGTTGCGGAATGTGGCGCTGGCCGTGGGGGCGGCGGAAGAATTGTCGAAGCTGGGAGTTGCCGGCATCACCGCGCAATCGATCGAACGTGGAATCCGCGAGACGCGGTGGCCTGGACGCTTCCACGTACTCCAAGCGCGGTCTGGCTGGCCTGAGGTTGTGCTCGATGTGGCGCATAATCCGGCGGGTGCGTGGGCTCTCCGCTCCGCCCTTTCGGAGCGCTATGACGACCGTCCGCTGATTTTTGTTTTCGGGGCGATGCGTGACAAGGCAATCTCAGAGATGACGCAGATCCTATTCCCGCTGGCCGACCGGGTGATCGCCACCAGGCCCGACAATCCGAGGGCGGCGTCGCCGGAAGAGATTCAGAAAGCCGGCAGCCGTACGGGCGCTGAGATTGAGGCGGTTGCCGACGTCGGAGCGGCGCTGCAGCGGGCTCGAGCAGTCGCGGGACCTAAGACGGTCATGGTGGTGACGGGGTCGATTTATCTGGTTGGGGAAGCGATGCGGCTACTCGGAGTGAGGACTTGAGGTTCATCCAGCCAGCAGTTTCCCCTAGAATGGAAGTGTGCAGGAAGTGAAGTCATCTGTGGATCAAGTGGAAAACGGGCAGTTGCAGAGCGGTCCCCAGGCTGTGCCGACCGTTTCTCCGCTCGCCTCGAGGCGGCAAAGCTCCCATGCCATTCCAGGGCTCGAACACGGCTGGCTCAGCCGGCTGCGCTCGTATTTCATCCTCGACCCGCTGATCTGGCTTTACACGCTGGTGCTGGGGCTGCTTGCGATCCCCGGTGGCATGTTTGACCGCACGGGACGTCGGCTGCACTGGTTCTCCTACGCCTGGTCGTGGCTGATCATGAAGACGATCTGGTCGCCCGTGAAGGTGATCGGGCTCGACAAGATCGACAAATCGAAGCCGCACGTCTATGCCGTGAATCACGCGTCGGCGCTCGACATTCCCGTGCTCTACACGTATCTTCCTTTTCAGTTCCGCATCGCGTTTAAAAAGGAACTATTGTCGTATCCGGTGGTGGGGTGGCAGTTGAAGCGCTCCGGACAGGTCTGCATCGACCAGCAGAACCCATCGCACTCGATCAGCAGCATCCGCGCGGCATTGAAGGGGTTGAAGTCAGGATTGCCATTGGTGATTTATCCAGAGGGTGGCCGCACGCCGGACGGAGAGATTAAGCCATTCCTGTCGGGAGCGTTTTTTCTGGCGATCAAGGCGCAGGTGGACATCGTCCCCGTCGCGCTAGTGGGTACCTACGAATTGCTGCCCATGAATACCTACCACATCAAGTGCCGTCCGCTGGAGATGCGTGTGGGAGAGCCGATCTCGACGACGGGGCTGACGATGAAGGATCTGGAGCCGCTTTCGGCGCGAGTGCAGAAAGCAGTCGAAGACTTGTACTACCGCTGATTCTCTTATCCGTCACCTGGATGCGTATCTGCCTACGCCGCCTTCGAAGCTTCATCGCACCGCTGCTGATAGTACTCGCGCCCGCGCTGGTAGCCCCGGATGAATGCTTCTTCCACTTCCTTGCCCGGGTGTTCGCGCTGAACGTCTTCCAGAGCGGCGTCCATTGCGGCCGAGACCTGGTCGAATTCCATGCAGCGGGTGCGCGCATGCAGCGCCGCCTCGAAGCCGCGGCGGAAATATTCTTCATCCTCGGCGAAGTTCTTACCTGAATAGTGGCTTTCTTCGGCGCTGCGCAGGCCGATCCACCATTGCTCGCGGGCGGCATCGATCGACTCGGCGCCTTGCGCCTTCAGCAATTCGCGGAGAAGCGACGCCTGCTGTTTGTCCCCGGCAAGCACGATGACCACGCTTCGGCCGTGGCGCAGAGCGTCTTCGTAGACGAAGATTTCATCTTCCGGCAGCCCCTCCGTGGTGGAGTTCTCCAACTCGTTGCCTGCAGCGGCGCCGATCGTCGCCCCTGCCGCTCCGAGGATCGCGGCTCCCAGAAGGCCGACGGCGGTGATTGGCCCGAGTCCCGGTACCAGAGCCATCAGGAGCGAGCCGCCAGCGAATCCGACGCCTCCGCCGGCCAGTGCACCAATGGCTTTCCCCATGCCCGGCTGCTCGGCGGTATCGGTAGGGACCGCGAGCATCTCTTTATTTACTTGATCCACGGTGCCGGGGATGAGGAGCGTGACCCGGTCAGCCTGAACGCCCGCCTTGAGCGCTTCGCTTACCGCGTTCTCTGCACGGGCTCGCGTCTTGAAGACTCCACTGATTGCTTCCATAAGCCACCTCCGTACTTTCGACACAAAGAGTCAAGGTCTTGGATGCCAGGAGCCCCTGCCATAGCTACATGAAATTTTGCATCCAAATTTCTCCCTTCCGTAACCTTTTCGTCGGCCGAAGCGTTTACCCTAGTGCAAGACCAAACCCGCGGAGATTTCGTTGAAGGCTCTGAAGAAAGAAGCGGACGAGCGGCTTCTGATCGAAGCTGCGCAGAAGGACCCCGCCTGCTTTGCCGACCTTTACGAAATCAATTTTGAGCGCGTATATGCCTATGTCGTCAAGCGCGTGCGGGACCGGTCTGAGACGGAAGATCTGACGGCGGAGGTCTTTCACCAGGCGCTGGCGAACTTGAAGCGGTTTGAATGGCGGGGGATACCGTTTGCGGCGTGGCTGTTCCGGATCGCGGCCAACCTGATTTCCGACCGCTGGCAGCGTTCGGGGCGGGAAGTGGCGGACGATTCGGGGCTGATCGATTCGGCGCAGGCCAAAACAGGGAAGATCGGTCCGGCAGAGATTGAGGAAGTCGAGCGGCGGGCCACCTTGTTTCGCCTGGTGGAGACGTTGCCGGCCGAGCAGCGGCGTGTGGTCGTGCTGCGGTTTGTCGAGCAGAAGAGCATTAAAGAAGTGGCGCGGGAGGTCCGCAAGACCGAGGGTGCGGTGAAACAACTACAGTTCCGCGCACTCAACAGCCTGCGGGCGCGCCTGGAGGGTGCCGATGCCTAAGCGCTCTCTGAATCCGGGGAATCCCGATACGAAGCAGATTGAACAGCTCAACAAGGCTGTCGAGGCGATGCTGTCGCGGGCGGACGGCAAGCCTCCGAAGGTAGCGTCGGGCATTGAGCCTCTGCTGCAGATCGCGGCCGGTCTGCGCGACCTGCCGCGCGAGAGTTTCAAGGCCCGATTGAAATCTGAATTAGGAGGGAGAAAGCGTATGTCGACCGTTGCTGAACCCGTCCCAGCTGTTCGCATGACGGCATCACCCAGGTTAGCGTTCCGAGATCCTGGCAAAGCGATCGAGTTTTACCAGCGCGCTTTGGGTGCGAAAGAAACTTTCCGCTTCGAGGTTGGAGGACAAATCCCGCACGCCGAAATCATGATCGGCGATTCGACCATCGATATAGCCGGCGAATGGCCCGAGGGAGGCCGCTTCAGCGCCGAAACGCTGGGCCACTCGCCGGTTTCGATGTCCATCCAGGTCGACGATGTAGATGCGTTTACGGAACATGCCGTGGCGGCCGGGATGAAGCTGGTGCGTGCGGCTCAGACTCAGTTCTACGGACATCGTGATGCTCTGCTCCAGGATCCCTTTGGCTATTCGTGGGCCGTGGTCACGGTGATAGAAGAGATGTCGGTCGAGGAGATGCACCGGCGCATGCAGGGCATGACGAAGGGCCCCGAGGGCGGCAAGATGCCAGAACCGAAGAAGGCCGTGAGTCCCATACCGAAGGGCTACCACACGGTCACTCCGTATCTGGTTGTGCCCGACGTCGACGCGGTGATCAATCTGGTGAAGAAGACGTTCGGTGGCGAAGAGATATTCCGCGCGGTCGGAGGGGCGGGCGGCTACCACTGCGAGGTTCGCGTGGAAGATTCCATGCTGATGATTGGCGGTGGCGGCGCGGGAGTGGCGTGGAAGGGCGAGCCGATGTTGGGCGCGTTCCACGTGTATGTGCGCGATTGTGACGCGGCCTACCAGCGCGCGTTGGAAGCGGGTGGGAAGTCGCTCACCGAGCCCGCCGACCAGTTCTATGGCGAGCGCTCGGCCGGCGTGATCGATGCGGCGGGCAATCACTGGTACATCGCGACCGCTAAGGCGAGCGGCTACAAGTCGGAGGGCGCGCCAGCAATTCAGCCTTATATGCACCCGCTGCGAGTGGATCCGGTGATGAACTTCCTGAAGCGCGCTTTCGGGGCAGAAGACTTGGGACGGTACACGGCGCCCGATGGTGTTGTGCACCACATGACGATCAACATCGGCGACTCGCACCTGGAGATGGGCGAAGCACAGGGGCCGTATCAGCCGATGAAATCGATGTTCTACCTGTACGTGCCGAACGTGGATGATGTGTACCGGACAGCTCTGGCAGCGGGCGCAAAGGCGATGCATGAACCTGCAGATCAGCCCTACGGCGACCGGGTCGGGGCTGTGACAGATATCTTCGGCAATCAATGGTGGATCGCGACGCACGTCAAGGACATGCGAACCTAGTTGGCGAACGATCCCCTTGTCCGTTTCCGGACAGAGGATTCCACCTCCGCACAGAGTGCAGGGTTCGCGGTCGAAACATAACGTTCCCAGTGCTTCTTAGAATCAACGGCTTGCATGGATAGCTGATTTGGCCCGCGGTGTGCAATTCCCTGAAGGCATGGAAGCCACACTGCTGCAGGAAACGCATCCGGAAGCACCACCCGCCTCGGGCCGGGTGCTCATCGCCGATGATCAGAAGCACATCCTGGACGCCCTGCAATTGCTATTAAAAGGCCAGGGCTTTTCAACCGAAGCGGTCACTCATCCGGCGCGCGTGCTGAGTTTGCTGGAGACGGGTGAATTCGACGCCGTGTTGATGGACCTGAACTATGCACGCGATACCACCAGCGGATCCGAGGGTCTCGAGCTGGTGTCGCTGATTCGATTGATGGATCAGCTGTTGCCGGTGGTGGTGATGACGGCATGGGGCAATGTGGACCTGGCGGTGGAAGCCATGCGGCGCGGCGCTTCTGATTTTGTCCAGAAGCCCTGGGACAACCGGCAACTCCTGCAAAAGCTGCACCACCAGGTTTCGCGGGCAAAGATGCAGCGATTGGCGCAACGGCAGCAAGACGACGAACTGCGAGAAGCGCGTGAGATCCAGGAAAAGCTGCTACCTAAAAGCCTGCCCGAAGTGCCAGGCTACGAGGTAGCGGGCATGACCCAACCGAAGCGTTTTGTGGGCGGCGACTACTACAACGTAATGCGCGTCGACGCGGACCACATCGCGCTCTGCATTGCCGACGTCGCCGGCAAAGGGTTGCCGGCAGCTCTGCTGATGTCGAGCTTCCAGGCTGCGCTCCGGCCGCTGATGTCGCAGAATCTGGCTCCCCGCGAGCTGTGCGGACGGCTGAATCGCATTCTGTGTGACCTGACTCCGGTGGGAAAATTCATTTCATTCTTTTATGCCGTGCTGAACGCCAGCGACAGACAGCTCACGTATTGCAATGCCGGGCACAATCCGCCACTTCTGATTCGGGCGGACGGGAGATCCACGGAGTTGAATGCCGCGGGAGCGGTCTTGGGGCAGTTCCCCAGCTGGCGTTATGAGCAGAGCGATATCGAGATTAGCAGTGGCGACAAGCTCGTGGTCTTTACCGACGGGCTGGTAGAGGCTTGTGACGTCGACGAAGAACCGTTCGGCGACGACAAAGTGGTCCGGATTGCCCGGGAAAATCCAGGTTCGAACGCCAGGGACCTGATGGGCTTGCTAACGCAGGCGGCTTCGCAGCATTGCGGCGGACATTTTCAGGATGACGCCAGCCTGATTGTGTTGAGGGCAATCGAGCCTGAGTTAACTTAAGTCTTAGCGGGACAAAGACAGCCTACCGTCGCTTCAATCTAATTCACGAACTGCTCTGGCATAATCGTCCGTCGCCTTCCTTAACTCGGTGCCAAGGTGGTTCGGATCTTGCGCACCCGCCTTTTTGAGAGATTCCAGAACCTCGTTCATCTTCTTCTCGGCTGCTCTTACTTCCTCAATGGTTGACATGACTGTACCGCTCTTTCCCCCTCGACTGTTCGATCAGGATCGCACGCTACTATTTTTGCTGAATCGACTCCATGTGCCTGGTGATTGCGTCCAACCTCACTTCTCCCCAGTCTTGGTCCGATTCGACCTCATGGAAGATTGGTCCCCAAATTGGCATCTCTCGATCACCTTGGGCCACCAATCCGGCTTTTCCTCCTTCAATGATTGCCCTTACATGCTGGTACGGGAACTGCCCGCCACTTCGTCGCGAGATTAGGGTCACATCGGGAACTGGATGCTTGAGGACGACGGAGTCTGGTCCATGCCCTCGTCCATCAGTTCCATGACATACGGCGCAGTCGTATTGAAAAATCTTCGCTCCCTCGACGGTGTCACGCGCCGACGACGTTGTCTTATCCTGCTTCTGAGCCGGCAAGAGAACAGCCGGCAGGAGAATCAGGCCCAGAAGTAGCATTGGCCATCGTTTCTGCTGGTGCATAGCGCACCTCCGTGTGCGGCCGCTTTCAGTTTCGTTGGGAGAATCCCATCTCGCCTACGGGGGTGCTGCATCCCAATCGGGGGGAACTGCTCTTCGGGGAGGCGAGACTGTGTTCGAGACCATGCTGCGCGGATGAGCACGTCATGTCAGTGACGTGGGTCACATCTGCTTCGCGGTGAGCGCCAAGAGCCGCAACGAGTTCAACTTCAACGATTACTCAGATTCGCTAGATTTGTGACTGGCGTTCGGCTGCAAATACTATGCTACCCCTTGCGGCGCTCGATAGGCACAATTGCAGCAGGAAGATCTGCATGGTCGCCAAGGGCGGCAGAAACCTCGCGGAGTACTGACTCAATACGAACAACCTCAGCGTTGACTTGTTGAATTGCTCGCTCGCTCCGCTCAGGTACGTTGTGGTAGGCGATGACCTGTAGGGCATTACGAATGTGGTGGTTCAACTCCGCAATCCGCTGCAGCCGATCCAGCATCGCTTGGTAGCGTTCCTGGATGTCAGTCAGAATCTGGAACACCAACAAGCCGACGGCCAAGGCCACTGCGGCCCCCGCCAACATCAATGATATTCGGGGAAGATATTGACGTGTCACAAACCAATCGAGCACACCGCCGCTCAGGAATGTGAAAGCACCAACGGCGCAGCCGACCAGTGCCCGCTGTACTCGGGATGTGCGCGCAAACCATGGCTGTTGGATGGAAATCTGGAGCCGAGGTCGTCCGGAGTCGGAAGACATGGGAGAACCTAGTTGTAAGCATGTTAGGCAACCAGATGAACGAGGGCTATGACTCCAATCACACCGCGCAGGAAGGTTCGAGTCTCCAACTCAACACGCTAGATCGGCGACCGTTGCCACATTGTCGACGTTAATATCGTCCCATACTCATTGACTCATGGTGATGAAGATCACTGACAGCAGAGGTGGAAGCGCTTGTAATAGAAAGCGGAGGAATCAAAACTGAATACCTCTGAATTGAGCCCGGTCCCGCCAAGATGCGGTTGCATCAATCAGCCGCCGCTCGGCGGCCAGGGGCCGGGCTTCTGGTTCTCAAGCGAGTTCCTCCGAGCCCAAAGGAAATGGGAAGCCGCCCGCACTTGGGTGGAATCCGGCCGAGGTGGCTTATGACGCTGACTGTCGTAGCAGTGATCTTCGGAGTTTTTGCAATTGGTCTGATCGTCCTCCTGATCTACAAGAGCACACTCACGATGCACAGGGATGACCAGTTGTTTCTGGACGATGCGAGTTCGCACATGCACGAGGAGCAGACGGAACTGTTGGCCAAAGTCAACCGGCTTACCATCCCGGTGCGCGCGTTTAGCATCGGGTCTGGCGTATTTCTGCTAGTGCTCGTGGCGATGTTGATTTACCAGAAGCTGAACGAAATACAGTAAGCGTCGAAAGCGGGGACTTGCGTCGTCCGGCCAGGATCCTCGTGCGGTGCAAGGCGAGGCCGAAACTTGGCTTGTTGTTGTCGAGAAATCGTCATATTACCTCCCGGCTGGTTCCGAACCATGCCCAGGTGTCCCCGAAGGAAACTGACCCCCTTGACAAGGGCGATACAGTCAAACCGCTCCTCTGCAGAGCTTAGTGATCATCGGTAGCAACTTCCGACTTGCTTCAAGCTTCGGCACAAAGGCATCGACAGAGGCCAACGCACGCGTTGGTACATCGCTACCCGACAGCAATATAACCATCAGTTCCGGTCGGACGAGCTTTATCGCGCCGGCAACCTCGTGTCCCTTCATTCCGGGCATCTCGAAATCGACGAGCACAGCATCGCAACTACACGTTGTCACCAGTCTGAGCCCTTGTTCCGGCGACGCTGCCGTGAGAACCGCGTATCCAGACCTTTCGAGCAGCGCTCGCTCGTAGCACAAGATTGCCTCGTCGTCATCAATGCACAGAATGGTTCTTTTAGCAGCGGGATAAGTTGGGATCAAATTGGCCTCCTGCCAACATCAGGCCCCGAATCTGACGCGTGCCCCGTGCAGCTCGCAAACCTGATACTCAATAAGAGATGGTGATTTGCGGCAGCGAAGCGTTTCAACAAAAGTGAGTGCCTATAGCTATCCCTCTGCTTCCGTTTGACCCTCCCGAATCCGTTCAATAGACTGAAAGATTCAGAACACCTGCAGGTCCCACATTATGGCTGACAGCATTCATGTAAAGCTCCCGGATGGGAGCGTCAAGGAAGTTCCCAAAGGTACGACTGCGCTGGAGATTGCGCAGTCGATCAGTCTACGGCTGGCGGATGCGGCGTTGGCGGCGAAAGCCAACGGCGATCTCATCGACCTGACGCGGCCGCTGGAAAAAGATACGGACCTTCGTCTCTTGAAGGAGAAAGATCCAGAGGTGCTGGAGGTGTACCGGCATTCGTCCGCGCACCTGCTGGCGGCGGCAGTGCTGGAGCTTTTCCCTGAAACCAAACTCGGTCACGGTCCCGCGACCGAGACCGGATTCTTCTACGACTTCTACCGGCCCACTCCGTTCACGCCTGAGGATCTGGAGAAGATCGAAAAGAAGATGCAGGAGTTGGTGCAGCAGAACTTGCCATATGCGCGCGAGTTTCTGCCTCGCGACCAGGGGCTGGCCGAGTTCAAAAAAGAAGGCGACTTCATGAAGTGCTATTTCATCGAGCAATTCACCAAGCCCGATGAAAAGATTTCGATCTACCGCACCGGCAAGTTCACCGATTTCTGCCGCGGGCCGCACATTCCGTCGACCGGAAAGATCAAGGCGTTCAAGCTGTTCAATATCGCCGGTGCTTATTGGCTGGGGGATGAGAAGAATCCGCAGCTGCAGCGCATTTACGGGACTTCCTTCTTCTCGAAGAAAGATCTCGACGACTATCTCAAGCAGATCGAGGAGACCAAGAAGCGCGACCACCGTGTGCTGGGCCAGCAGTTGGATCTGTTTTCAATTCAGGAACTGGCCGGGCCGGGACTGATCTTCTGGCATCCCAAGGGCGGCATCATCCGCAAAGAGATGGAAGACTGGATGCGCGAGCAGTACCTGAGGCGCGGCTATTCGCTGGTCTACACGCCGCATGTGGCGCGGCGGCAGCTCTTCTTCACCTCGGGCCACGAGGGCTACTACTCGCAGAACATGTTCGACGCCATGGAACTCGACGACGCCGAATATCGCTTGAAGCCGATGAACTGTCCCGGACATATTCTGATTTACAAAGACTCGCTGAAGTCCTATCGCGATCTGCCGGTGCGGCTGGGCGAGTTAGGCACGGTTTACCGTTACGAGCGTTCCGGCGTGATGCACGGCCTGTTGCGGGTGCGTGGCTTTACGCAGGATGACTCGCACATCTTCTGTACTCCGGAGCAGGTCGAAGGCGAGATTACCGGCTGTCTCGACTTTGCCCTGGATGTGCTGAAAGATTTTGGCTTCGACCAGTTCCAGACTGAGCTTTCAACCTGGGATCCTAACGACCGCAAGAATTTTGTGGGCAGCGAAGAGCAATGGGTCCACGCCACCGAATCGCTTGAAAATGTGCTGAAGCGCAAGAACGTTGAGTACAAGACGATCCCGGGCGAAGCGGCGTTTTACGGGCCGAAGATCGATATCAAGCTGGTGGACGCGATCGGGCGGCTGTGGCAACTTTCGACGGTGCAGGTTGACTTCAACCTGCCGCAGCGCTTTGGCTTGGAGTATGTGGCGGAAGATGGTTCGCGCAAACAGCCGGTGATGGTGCATCGCGCGCTTTTCGGATCGATCGAGCGCTTCTTCGGCGTGCTGATCGAGCACTACGCGGGCGCGTTCCCGGTGTGGCTGTCGCCGGTGCAGGCCGTGATGATTCCCATCAGCGAGCGGCATGCGGAGTACGCGAACAAAGTCGCTGCACAACTCAAAGCCATTGGTGTGCGGGTGGAAGTGGATGCGCGCAACGAGAAGATGAACGCGAAGATCCGCGAGCATGCCATGCAGAAGGTGCCGTTCTTACTCGTCGTGGGAGACAAAGAGGCCGAGGCAGGCAAGGTGAACGTGCGCTCGCGCGGGAAAGAGAAGACGGAAGATATGCCGGCGGCGGATTTCGTAGAGAAGATCAGGAAGCTGATCGCGGAGAAGAGTCCGCGCGGGTAAGGGGTCGATGTGGGGACGGCCGCCTTCGGCCGTCCGGCGAGCGCCAGCTCGCCTTGCGCAGGAACGGCAGACCCCTTGCGGAGCTTCGCTCCGCGGACAGCCGAAGGCGGCTGTCCCCACATGTGTCGTGCGGTACCATGTTCCCGTGCATTCACTGGCGGAGCGCGTGCTTTCCCATATTCGGCGGCAGGAACTGCTGACGGCTGGGGACCGCGTCGGCGTGGCTGTTTCCGGGGGGATTGATTCGGTAGCGCTGTTGCGCGTGCTGCTGGAGTTGCGGGGCGAGTTGGGGATTGTCCTTTCTGTTGTTCACTTCAATCACAAGCTGCGCGGGGCGGAATCCGACGCCGATCAGGAATTCGTTGCGAGCCTGGCTCGCGAGCTCGATCTCGAATTCCATGTCGATAGCGAGGACGTGGCTCGGCATGCGGCCGAGGAACATGTCAGCGTCGAGACGTCTGCGCGGGAGTTGCGATATGGGTTCTTCCGGCATCTCCTCGGGGAAGACGAAGCGGACCTTCAGGGGCTAAAGCCCGATTCTTTTGCGGGGCTTAACGGCACGGCTGAAGCCGTGCCCTTCCACGAACCGCCTTCGATTTCCTCGGCCTCGCACCAGTCGAGAACCGTACATCTGACCTATGTCGCCACCGGCCACACGCTCGACGACCAGGCTGAGACGGTGCTCATGCGAATGATTCGCGGGGCGGGGCTGCGGGGGCTGGGCGGAATTCATCCCCGGATTCTGGTCGAGGATGACGGCGGGGAAATTTCCGGCGAAATCGTGCGGCCTCTGCTCGGCGTGCGCCGGCGCGAACTGGAGCAGTATCTCAAGGACATCGGTCAATCCTGGCGCGAAGATTCCTCCAACGCTGACGAGCACTTCACGCGCAACCGCGTGCGCAAGCTGGTGGTCCCGCTGCTGGAGCAGGAATTCAATCCCGCCGTTGCAGAGAATCTTGCCGAGTTGGCCGAGATTGCGCGCGGCGAAGAAGATTACTGGGAGAACGAAGTCTCGGGCTGGCTCGGGACGACCGTGCAGTGGTCGCAGCCGGAATGGGCCCGCGTCTTGTCACCGAGTTTCGTTCAGATCTCGCTGGGTGAACCCAAAGCTATGTCTTCGCAGGATGAAGATCTGCACATGAAAATCGACAGCGCCCCCTGGCTGGTCATGAACGCGTCCGTGAGCCGCATGTGGTTTCTCGGCGAGCCCATCGCCGTGCAACGCAGGCTGGTCAAGGCGATCGGCGAGAACGCTGGGATCCCGCTGGAGTTCAAGCACGTGGAAGAAATCCTGCGGGTCGCAGCCGAAGACGGCCCGTCGGGCACACAGGTGTCTTTGCCGTTGGGCTGGAAGGTCGTGCGGGAGCCCGAGGATTTGGTGTTCGTAACGCCCGATCTGCGCGAGTCGGCGCCCCCTCGGGACTACGAGTACGACCTCCCAGTGCCCGGGCGAATCATGGTTTACGAAGCGGGTTCTTCCATCGAAGCGCGGGCCATTCCAGCGGGCGGGGATGCGGGGTATAATCCTGAGCACCTTCTGGATGCGGAATCTCTGCCCGGACCGTTCAGGGTGCGGAACTGGCGTCCCGGAGACCGGTTCTGGCCGGCCCATACGAAGTCCCCCAAGAAGATCAAGGAACTGCTGCAGGAGCGTCATGTGGCCCAGCCAGAGCGCAAGTCCTGGCCGGTGGTCGAGAGTGGTGACGAAATCGTTTGGCTGCGGGGGTTTCCAGCGCCAGCGAAATGTCGAGCGAAGCCGGGCCGGGCAGCGATCCTGATTGTCGACGAACCTCTGGCCCACGAGCCGGCGGCAGAAGGTTAACAGCGATGCGCCGGGAGGCGCACAAACTTCATGAACGGTCCGCGAATCGAGCCCCTTCGCCCGGTCATCACCACCGACCAGATCCAGAAACGCGTGAAGGAACTGGCCCGGCAGATCTCCGATGACTATAAAGGCCAGACCGTCCAGATGCTCGCGGTGCTGGAAAACGCGTTCATGTTTCTGGCCGACCTGGTGCGGGCCGTCGAGGTACCCGTCGTGTGCCAGTTCATCAAGCCCAAATATACGCAGCCGGTGAGTGGGGCGGCGCACGAGGCGATGGAGATTTTTTTCAGCCACGAACCGGACATCCGCGGGCAACACATTCTGCTGGTGGAAGGCCTGGTGCATTCCGGCGTGACCAGCGAATTCCTGATGGGTGATCTGCGATCCCGCGGGGCAGCCTCGGTGAAGCTGGTAACGCTGCTCGACCGGCAGTCGGCGCGCCGTGTGCCCTTGCAGCCGGATTATTTCGGCTTCCTGGTCGATGAAACCTTCCTTGTCGGCTACGGCCTGGGAGCGGTCGAACAGACGAATCGGAATCTGCCGTACCTGGCAGCAGCAACTCCAAAAGCCTCAGTGACTTAGGTCACAGCGTCCTAAACGGGCCTTTTTGTCGAGGAAAAGGTAGAATAAAGTCCTTAGAGAGTTTTTACCAATCGAAAGTTGTCGATGGGCATCTAATCGCTGTAGGAGCCTCGGGGGTTGGTGTAGGCAGCTGCCCGTGTCCGGAATTTAGGAGTCTTCTAGGTGAACTCAACTGTAAAGACCGCGCTGTTCTGGTTGCTGATAATCGTTTCCGCGTTCCTGTTGTGGCAGGTGGTCAAGAGCGCGCGTGACGGCCAGAAGGATGCCGAGTTAAACGTCAGCCAGTTCATGACTGACGTGGACCAGAACAATATTCAGGAAATTATGGTCAACGGGATGGAAGTCCGGGGCAAGCTCCGCAACAATTCCCTGTTCCATGCCACTGTCCCCGCCAATTATTTCACCCCAGAAATGCTGAAGGCCCTGCAGGGCAAGGGGGTCGGCATGGGCTTCCGCGACCGAGACAGTGGAAGCTTACCGCTGCAACTGCTAGGCACCTGGGCACCGCTGATTCTGCTGGGCGCTCTGTGGTTCTTTATGATCCGCCAGATGCAGACCGGCGGGAATAAGGCTTTGTCGTTCGGCAAGAGCCGGGCGCGACTGCTCTCGATGCAGCAGAAGAAAGTCACGTTCAAAGACGTGGCGGGCGTGGAGGAGGCCAAGGAAGAACTGCGCGAGATTATCGAGTTCCTGCGCGAGGCGCAGAAATTCCAGAAACTGGGCGGACGCATTCCCAAGGGCGTGCTGCTGGTCGGTCCTCCGGGAACCGGCAAGACGCTGCTGGCCCGCGCGGTTGCGGGCGAAGCGAACGTTCCCTTCTTCTCGATTTCGGGCTCGGACTTCGTAGAAATGTTCGTCGGCGTGGGCGCGAGCCGCGTACGTGATCTTTTCGAGCAGGGCAAGAAGAATGCTCCCTGCATCATTTTCATCGACGAAATCGACGCCGTTGGACGCCATCGTGGCGCAGGCCTCGGCGGCGGACACGATGAGCGCGAACAGACTTTGAATCAACTGCTGGTCGAAATGGACGGCTTCGA
>PMUM01000022.1 GCA_003166855.1 Acidobacteriaceae bacterium
CCAAGTATCACCGTGAAATCGGGGCCAATGACCATCAGGCTCAGCGTCTGCGTTTTGGTGACGCCGCCGCCGGAGGCGGTCACGGTCAGTGCGTACGCTCCCGCCACCTTTCCCGCCACTGCAGTCAAGATGAGCGTGCTGCTCCCCGTGCCTGGCGACGCGATGCTCGCGGGAGAAAATTTTGCAGTGACGCCAGTCGGCAGACCGGTGACCGATAGCGTGATCGCAGATTTGAACCCGTTGATCACAGCTGTGCTGTACGTAATCGCGGTTGAGCTTCCCGCTGTCACCGTTGCACTCGTGGCGTTGGCGGTCAACGAAAAGCTCGGAACGATCACAGTGAGGCTGATCGTCTGCGTCTTGGTCAAGCCTCCGCCCGTTCCCTTCACCGTTAGAGTCGACGCGCCGCCAATTGCGCTGGATGCCGCTTTTAGCGTGAGGACGCTCGATCCGTTTCCAGGTGATGCAATGCTCGACGGCGCGAAGCTCGCGGTGACTCCGCTCGGCATTCCGGTCACCGACAATGCAATCGTAGACTTGAATCCGTTCAGCGCTGCAGTAGAAACAGCGACCGTCGTCGAACTGCCAGCAGCGATCATCGCGCTCGTCGTCGCCGCGTTCGCCGTCAGCGAGAAACTGGGCGCAGCCACGGTCACCGCAATCGCAGCGGTGCGCGCGAGGCCGCCTCCGCTTCCGGTAATGGTGACTGAGGCAGTGCCCGCGACCGCGTTTGCCGCAGCGGCGAAAGTCACAGTGACAGGAGCAGTTGCCGTCAACGTCGACGAAGAGAACTTCATGGTCACGCCCGCGGGCGCTCCGCTGGCCGACAAGGAAACGGCCGAACTGAATCCTCCTTGTGCCGTTAGAGTGATCGTCGCCGTGGCCGTGCTTCCGGGTGCGACCGAGATTGACGCAGCGTTTGGACTAAGTACGAAGTTCGCGGTGCTGCCGCTCGCCCAGTGATTCACCAAGAGACTCGCATCCAGGGAACCGAGGCCAGTTGCCTGGTCATAGCCTGTGCCTGCACTGAATCCAGTAATGCCGGGCACGCTATTATTTCCGCCGGTGACGTCGTGAAAGACTGCCGCGCCGTTTTGTGATAGTTGTTGGTTCGCCAGTGCGTAAAGAGCAGGATTCGCGTTCCCCTGCGCCCCGCCTGCGTTTTCCAGCACCAATGCCATCACACTCGCCGTCGACGGCGCCTCCGCCGACGTGCCCGACGCGTANNTCATGCTCGCGCCTCCGCCGCCCGCCCACAGTACGCCGCTCCAACTGCTCTCGTTCCACGCAAGTTCTGGAATGTAGCTCAGCGCAGACGATAGCCCTGCGCCGTTTGTCTGCGACCAGTATTGTCCCGAGTTGTAGGTGTCGTTGAACTCCGTGCCGCCTACGCACGTGTTGTAAGGTGTGGAGCAGAGTCCGCTCACCGCCTTCCCTTGCGAGGCAGTCGTCAAATCAGGAGAGTCGCAGCCTGCCGCGCCGCTGTCTCCCGACGACACAAAAACCGACATACCCTGTGCCGCAGCTTGCTCCCATGTGCTGTTCCAGAACGCATTCCCCCCTGCGCCCATCGCCGCTTCACACAAGCCATAGCTCAGGCTCACGATCGGCGCCACGTCGTGGTTGACGGCGTATTGCGCCGAGAGCGTGATCCCGTCCGACGTCCCAGACTTCGTGGTCACGAACTTGATCGTCGCGTTGTCCGCAACCGCGCCCGCCCATTCCACATCCATGGCGGACTCAAGTTCGTCGTCGCACCACGCAAATCCCGGGTCGGGTCCGTTGATGATCATCTGCGGATCGTTCGGTGGAAGGCCCGCGTTCGTGCGGAACGTCCGCACATCTGACAGCGCCACGTCCACGCGGCCGAGCACTGCAATGCTCTGCCCCGTGCCGTCGAGTCCCTGCGCATAAATGAGGACCGACGTCATAGATGGTGGCCCAGTCCTGCGGCATCAGAAAGTGAGCGCCGTTGTCTGTCGTGTATTGCGGCGCGACCACATGCATGGGCGCACTGCGAAAATCGTGCAGCGCCACTACGCCGCGCACCACCGGCGCGAGCGCCCGCGGAATCTCAGGATCGCTGGCGTTTGCGTAATGCACCGTACCCTGCACCAGATATCTTCGGATGCCGGTGTGGAAGGCCGCCTCCACTTGCGCGGCCGTGCCGCTGAACACCAGCGTGCGATGCGAAGTCGCAACCTCCTCCAGGTCGAAGCCGTAACCCTGTAGCCATGTCATCACCTGGTCGAGATCGTTTTGCGAGACGCCAAACCGACGGCCGAATTGCGCCGCCGTGAGCCAGTGATGGTAGTAAGGAGAGCCCGGATCCTGTTGCGCCCTGATCAATTCCTCCAGCGCCGCGTCCTGGGCTGGGTCAGCAGCGAGCACGAGCACCATTCGCTCCATGTGAAGATCGGGCGCAACTCTGCCGATAGAGAACTCAGGCTTGGCCAAGGGATGCCGCTGGCCAGCCAGCACGACCCGCTGGCCGTTGGCAACAGGCGCGACAATTTGATCCGCCGGGCGGATTGATGAGAGATCTCTCACCTGGCCCGCGCTTGGTGACGATAGCGCTTGCGGCCATAACATCAGCGAAGAACACAACACGAAGAGCAGCAGAGCACAGACCTTGCGACTGCGCATGAGCACCTCGAGCGAAGTTGTGGAGTCCTTTGCAAAACCGCAGGGAGAGCCACAATTGAGCTATCGGCAGAATTTCGCCACGCTTCAGCGCACGTTGGTCGCTTGAGATCACAGAGGTAACGAAAAAAGGTAACGGCGAAGTACGGCCGTTACCTTTCTTGGCTTGCGTTGATGCAAGGCGCTCTTACGCGCACTCCTGCGTCTCGATTTCACCAGAAGGTGAAACCACTTCAGACCGCTTCGCTGCAACGCTGCGCTCACCTTTGCGGATGAGCACGATCGCTGCGAGGATCGCCATCGACGCCAGCACCACGCGCATGCTCAGCGGTTCGGAAGCAAACAGCCATCCCAGGAACACCGCGACCACTGGATTCGCGTAGGTGTGCGTGGCCACCAGCGCCGGCGGGCACCGCTGCAGCAGCCACGTGTAGGCAGTGAACGCAATGACTGAACCAAAGACGATCAGGTACGCCAATCCCAAAATTGATTTGAGAGAAATGCTAGCCCAGTGCGTGGCATGAAACTCGCCAGTCAATCCCGCGGCTGCGAGCAGCATCACCGCGCCGCAGATCGTTGGCAACGCCGTGCGTCCCAGTGCGTCGTTAGGCAGTTTGAGCCTGGGTGAGATCACCACTCCTGCGGACCACGACAACGATCCCACAAGCACGGCGAGCAGGCCGAGCAGGCTCGAACCTTTCACGGTCAACTCTACGCCGGTCAGCATGGCGACTCCCACCACGCCCAAACCCAGGCCCAGCGCGCTAAGCCGGCTGATCTTCTGCTGGCCCATCGACCATGCCAGAACAAGAATGAACATTGGTTCCGTCGCGATGAGCAGCGCCGCGAGACCTGATCCCACATACTGTTCCGCCCAGTGCAGCGTGCCGTGACCAATCAGAAAGAACAATGCGCCCACCACGATTCCAGAAAGCCAATGCGCGCGCGTAGGACGAAAGCCGCGAGCCCACGCCCACGCGAACAGAATGGCGCCAGCAGTCGCGTGCCGTATGCCTGCGGTAACCAGCGGTGGAATGGTTTCGACTGCGAAGCGGATGGCGAGGTAGGTCGATCCCCACACGAGATAGATGGCGGAGAAGGCGAGCGCGAGTTGAATGGAGTACGCGCGGCTGGTTGCGGATTGTTTTGGGTTGGGCACGATCACAGGCCTGCCTCCAATTTCTAGCATCTTTTCGTTCGGCAATCTGCCACTGCGGATCCTGGCCATAATTTGCGCCGGCTGGTGGTTCATCATTAGCTAACCTCTAAACAAATATTCAACGGTTAGGTCGATCCTAGTACCAACAGATCTAACTTGTCAAGAACGTTTTAATGGTTAGATAATGAGTTGGAAGGGGAATCCTCTGACTGAGACTAAGGAAAGCGGGAAAATCGCGCGGCGGCGTCCGCCACGATTCGAACTGATTGCGGGCAACGTGTGCCTCGACTTTGTGAACACGCTCGACGACCGCAATACGCAGCCAAAGGAGCTGCTGGAGAGTTATCTGGACCTCGCGCGGTTCGCGGAAGATACAGGCCTGCTGGATTCGAGCCAGGTGGACCGGCTTTTCGCGCGCAGCGAGGCCGATCCGGAGCGCGCGCGGGAAGTGCTGAAGTGGGCACGGGAGCTGCGCGAGGCGATCCACGATGTTTTTTGGGCGATCATCAACAAGAGGCCAGCGCCGCCCATGGCTCTCGCGCGGATCAATGGTTCCGTGCAGAACGCGGCGGAGCACATGCGGCTGGTTCCCGTGAAGGGTGGCTTCCAGTGGAAGTTTGACGGCGTGAATCAGTTCGAGAGCATGCTGTGGCCGATCGCGCGGGCCGCGGCCGATCTGCTGGTTTCGGACCAGCTGCTTTATGTGGGGGCGTGCTTCTCGAAAACATGCGAATGGTTTTTTCTGGACACAAGCAAGAACCATCACCGGCGCTGGTGCGACATGACGCGCTGCGGGAACCGGGCGAAAGTGCAGCGGTTCTACGAACGGCAGAAGAAAAGTAGCTCCTAGGTACTTGCTGGTTCCATTCCTGTCGAACAAGGGAATTAAACACAGAGGACACTGAGGACACAGAGGAAAGAGTGCGGTTCAGGTAGGGATGCTTCGACTGCGCAATGAGGATCGCCGCGCACTCCTCATTGCTCCGCTCAGCATGACAGGCGCAGAGAGTCTAGGTCAAAGCCCGATCCCCTTCGACACGGTCAGGGCAAGGCCCTGTCGCAAAATGCGCGACCGAGGTGGGGTTCCCGCGGATTCCATTACAATCACGGCATCGTTTTGCATCCCAGTATGAAATTCCGGAGGCCCTCTTGATTTCTCGCATTCTTGCGGTTGTGCTGCTGGCTGGTCCCGTCCTCGCGCAGAATGTGGTGCACTACACCACGACCAACGCGAACGTGAAATATCTTTTCGCGACGGCGGAACCAGTGTTGCATTTGAAGCCGGGAGACATTCTCGACACCAATACGCTGGACTGCTTCGGCAACGGGCTGAAGAAGCCGG
>PMUM01000478.1 GCA_003166855.1 Acidobacteriaceae bacterium
CGCTGGGCACCCGCAGATTGTCTTCGAGTACGGCAAAGCTGCCGTCGGGCAAGCGAACCAGATCGGTGCCGCAGATGCTGACGTAAATTCCGCGTGGAACGGTGAGCCCACGCATTTCGCGGCGGAAGTGGCGGCAACTGTACACCAGTTCGCGCGGGACGACGCCATCCGCGAGGATTCTTCCGTGGTGGTAAATGTCTTCGAGGAAAAGGTTCAGGGCCGCTATGCGCTGGGTGAGGCCGTTCTCGATCTTCCGCCACTCCTGGTGAGGGATGATGCGCGGCAGCAGGTCGTTGGGAAATACGCGCTCGGTGCCCTCGTCGTTGCCGTAAACCGTGAAGGTGATGCCCTGATGCAGGAAGGAGAGGTCGGCTGCTTGCTGGCTCTTGCGCAGTTCTTCGGGAGGAAGTTCCAGAAGCGTCTGAAACAGGGCCTTATAGTGCTCGCGCGGCACGCCGGGCGAGGTGAACATCTCATCGTAGGCGACGTCAAACTGGTAGTTGCGAAACGGCGGACGGAATAAGGTAAGGGGCTCCGGAGAATTCATCCGGCGCACGAGTCCGCGAGTTCGGGTACGGCTAGGCTGCACTCATAGGACTCTAGGGGGCGTTCGGGCCCGAGTCCAATCAAAATTGTTTATCGGAGGGATTGAGTTTTCAGGGGGCAGGTAGCGCCGGCGTCTCGCCGGNNCCGGGACGGCGGCGCTACGATTCTTGCCGGCTATTTCCCCGTCTGCCCGGACGTAAATACGGTCCAAGGGCCGGCTTTCATGTCCCGCAGCAGCGGCTTCTGCCACGCAAATTCGGGATGGTGATCGAGGAATTCCGCAGCCAGAAAATCTGCGCCGCAGGGATGGCCTGCTCTGGCCACAAAACTCATTTTTGCCGCCATGGCGCTGTCGGTAGCTTTGCCTTGCACGGCGCCGCCGGGATTGTACGCATCCC
Source organism: Acidobacteriaceae bacterium (assembly GCA_003166855.1). Lineage (GTDB taxonomy): Bacteria > Acidobacteriota > Terriglobia > Terriglobales > Acidobacteriaceae > Sulfotelmatobacter. Next base: position 945 of record PMUM01000478.1, read on the forward strand.
AGCCCCATTCCTTGACGCCTCTCGAAGAGGCATCGACATGGCCGCACAGGGCGCGCTCGTTGGGCTGGTCTTTCTTCTCGAAGCTGTCGACGTGGTCGGAAAGGAACTGCTCTGCCAATGTAACGTCGACCTTGCCTTTATTCTGCTGCATGACTTCTTCCCAACGGGCGTGGCGCGCATTCATGGAGGAAGACTTATCGTTCGGATCGAAGCCGCTGGTCTCCTCCTGAATTACTTTGGGGTCGCGCGCGAAATTCGAGCTGACGAAATATCCATCCTTAGTGCGCCACAGTGGGGTGTGCTTCAGACCCAGCTCTAGATAAGCGATCTCGCCTGTCTTGCGGTCGCCGATGAGCCAGTCGTTGGCGTATCCGCCGTTGTTGCCTTCTTTGATGATCCGAACATAGTCATCAATATTGTTGGCGTACTGCAGCGCCTTGCGGGCTCGCATGAACTCGGGCTTGCCGTTCGGATCCCATCCTTCAAATTGCGTGATGGTGGTCTCGGTGATCATAATCCCAGCGGAATTGACGCCGAAATCGTCGTCGCTGACGATAACTCCCGGGAAGCCGTCCATCAGGATGCGGTTGCCGTGCTCGGGCTGGATGTCGAAGACAACCACCCAGCGCTCGCCCGCAAGATAGCTCGTCCAGTTGTTGTGGGCGATGACGATCTGGTGGTCCTTGGTCATGCTGCCCGTGGCGATGAATGCGCTGCAGTTGCCGGGAGCCGCGAGTTTCGGCGCTTTGGCCGACTTCTGCTGCTTGTTCAGCCATGGAACATAGTAATCCGGTACTTCCTCGAACGCGTTGAGCGCCACGATGTCGTACACATCGAGATCGACTCCGTGCGCCTTCGCGCCGTCCGCGATGCCCTGCAGTTCCTGCTGGTACTCGGCGTCAATGTGGGGCCAGAGCATCTGACGAGCCGTCGTGCGGAAGAATTCCCAATCGCGCTGTGTCTGGTGCGTGTCGAACAACTTGATGGCCTCAAATGCGTCGGCGATTTCCGGAGCGAGAAGGTAGCCGTGCTGGAAGCCCACGTCAGAAGGTGATCCTTCGAGGTGCACGTAAGTCCAGCCGCCCTGCTGGAAGCGATAGGCCTTCTGCAGCCTTGCGTCGGATGAACCGGGAACGGCCGCGGCGACCGCCGCACAGGTTAGCAGCATCGCGATGCCGAGCACGCATCCCATACGCATAAGCTTGTTCAACATGAGTCCCCCGAGGTTCAGTCTGTAGAACCGACGCAACATTCTAGCCTGCCTTTGATCCTAGATATCGGTCCGCTGGTCTGGATGGCGGCTCAGATACCAGCAGGGCAGCCATCCGCTGTGTGGAAACAGAGCGTTCACGCAAGTCTGAGCCTGCGGCGGGTCAAAGATCAACTGAGTCTTACCGTTCTTTTGCAAGATGGCGTAGTAGTGATTCACCGTCACCGAGCCATAGGCGTTGCGATTCGTTGCCGCCCTGATCTTGAACACGGTATAGTCCAGACCATACGCGAAAGCCGCCACTCCGATCACGGTCAGAACCGCTCGTACGAACAGTCGTCGCAGCCGTACTCGGAGGCTTGGAGCGGAGGTCGGATTCACGAATCGAGATTATAAGCCCTCGCTAAGAGGGCCGAACACTCTCGTTCGTGATCGGAATCCAACAAGCTCCGGCTTACTTTCGTCCGATGGCCATGATGTGGGAACTGGCGCCGAGCGCGGAAGGTTCGTGCTCGACTTTGCGTACCGCGGAGAGCAAACGTTCGCGCTGTGCGGGATCGTTCCACAGGCGATCAAAGTCGTGTGCCAGCCGGCCCGGACCTTCAATGGCCACCAGTTCCACATTTTGAAAGCTAGCAGTCAAGATCTCGTCCGCCAATTCCTCCGGCCGATGAAAGAAGGCATCGGTGAAATAGCTTGGATTTCCGGTCGTGTTACGGTGCTGACCTTCAGACAAGTCGCGCTCCAGGATGGGCGCGAAAGCAGAGTCCTCGAAGAAACCGTGTGCAAGTGAATCGAACAACGATGCGAAATGACTGATGCCTGCGCCCCACACGACGCCTCCTGGGCGGAGAACACGGTGCGCTTCACGCAGGCAGGTGAGACGGTCTTCCCTTGCCACAAGGTGGTAGAGCGGGCCCAGCAGCAGTACTGCATCCGCAGTTGCGCCGGCATGAGGCAGGTGGCGAGCATCTCCGACTTCTGCGGACGCCAGCGGACGCTCAGGTTGGCGGGAGGATGCTGCCCGCGCCTGTTCGACATGTTTAGGCACGGGATCGAGCAGGTGCACTTGATATCCGTGGGAAGCGAGCCAGCAAGCATACGCTCCGGCGCCTCCTCCGGCGTCGATGACATTGGCCGGAGCGGGCGACAGGTGGCGGAGAATCAGTTCCTGCGTGCGGACTTGTTCGAGCTGAAACCATCCAGTGCCGAGACGAGAGGATTCGTCGGCGTCGCCGTAGTGACGAACAATCTCCTGAATGGAATCGTCGATACTCATAAAGCTTATCGCAGCTTTGAGTTTGCGCTCGTCAGTCCCCGCCGACGCGCCGGTGCGGAGCGCGATAGCCCAACTGCATGGAGATATGTCGCGCCGCGTCCTTCAACGCTTCCAGAATGCGCGGCATGGTTTGAGCGTTTACCTGATTTGTGGTTCCACTTAGACCCACGCTCGCCTCGATCGCGCCTTGCTGGTTGAATACGGGAGCCCCTACGCATCGAGCGCCTAAATTATTTTCTTCGTCATCGACGGCGTACCCCTGTGTGCGCACCTTCTCCAGTTCCTTCAGAAGGCGCGGCAGGGTCGTGATGGTTTTTGGAGTGCGTTTTTCCATGGCGCGCTCGCCAATAATTTTCTCTAGTCGCTCTTGCGGAATGTATGCGACGAGTGCCTTGCCCACGCTGGTGGCATGAACACGCATGCGGCGGCCTACCCAGGTATCCATGCGGATGAAACCGGGGGGTTCGACCTTCTCGATGTAGACCGCCTCAGGTCCGTCCAGAATCGCCAGGTGGCAAGTGAGGCTGGTCTTTTCCACCAGATGGCGCATGATGGGCAGCGCAACCTCGCGCACATCAATCCCGCTGAGGGCGCCCCGGCTGAGGCTCAGGATCTTCAAACCGACGCGGTATTTCCCGCTGCTCTCGTCACGGTTTAGGTATCCCTGGGTTTCTAGAGTGCGCAAGATGTAGCTTGCGGAGCTCTTTGGAATCTGGAGCTTGCGGCTGATCTCGGCGTTGCTCAGGCCTTCTGGCTCCTGGGCAACCGCTTCCAGCATGGTGAGAGCGCGTTCGACGGCAACCGAGGGAGATTCGTCTTTGGAGGGCATCGCCAAATCGTTATGGTAGCAAAACCCTGCATGGACAACAAAATGAATGTATGTTCGACATATTGCACAATGGGCTTGACCGGGGTTTCCGCGCATCGTACGATCCGCCAGTATGATGAATTGCTGTTCAGCATCCTGCACACGCAAAGGAAACCCAGGGACCCGCGAATATGACGCCAACTGCAGTATCGACCACGGAAACAGGAACGCCACTCAATCCCATCAACAACACGCCGCCGGGGTTCGATCCCTACCGCGATCTTCCGGACGGGTTTATGGAATTCTTCCTCCCGCTGCACCGGGGATTTACCCCGCGCCAGCAGGAACTAGCGCTGAAGCGGGTTGAAGTGCTCCAGCGGTCGCTGGAAGGCGACAAGCCCACGCACCGCTTCCCTTCCGACACGGTGCGCAACGGCTGGCGGATCACACTTCCCGATTGGTGCCGTGACCAGCGCAACCAGATGACCGGGCCCGCGGATGATACCGAACTATGCGTCAAGATGCTGAACTCGGGCGCACCCGGGGTGATGCTCGATCTGGAAGACTCCTGCGTCAACGAGTGGTCACATCATGAGACGGGCGTGGCCAACATTCTCGCCTGCCTGCGCGGCGAACTGAGCTACTTCGACAAGAAGCGCAATCGGAGCGTGACCATTCAGCAGAATGGCACCGTGATCTTCACGCGCCCGCGCGGGCTGCACCTGAACCAGGCTGGGCTGATTCCGGGCGAACTGGTGTCTGCGTCGCTGATTGATGTGGCGCGAATCTTCTATTCCGTTGACCCAGACAGGTTGAAACATCCGCTGTGCATCTACATACCGAAGTCAGAATCGGCGGAGGAAGCGCATTGGTGGCGCGATCTGTTCCGGGCGCTGGCCGCGTGGCGCGGGCTGCCGCACGACTACATCAAGTGCATGGCGCTGGTGGAGTCGCACCCGCTGGCGTTCCAGATGGAAGAGTTCGCCTACAACCTGCGCGATCACATCATCGGACTGAACCTGGGCCGTTGGGACTACATGGCCAGCCTGATTCATTTCAATCTCGACAATCCTGACTGGGTTCTGCCGGACCGCAACACGATTCCGTACAACGTTGCTTTCTTCCAGAACCTGCGCGAACTGATGCCAGAGATTTGCCATCATCGAGGAATTCTTGCCATCGGCGGGATGACCGCGCTGTATCCCAGCCGCGAGGACGCGGACTTGAACGCACGGGCACTCGCGATTCTCGAGAAGGATAAGAAGAACGAGGCCGACTGCCTGATGGATGGCGCATGGACGGGACATCCCGATCAGAACGCGATCGCAGTGGCGCAGTTCCCTTACCCGAACCAACTGCAGTCGCGGCCAAAGACAGCGAGCCGGTACCCCGACCTGCGGCCAGCCCCGAACGGAGTCGGCGCGCGGACGGTGAACGGCACGCGAGCGGCGGTGCGAACGGTGATCCGCTACCGGCACGGCGTGCTGAGCGGCAGAGGCGCCAGTTTGCTCGACGGCTACATGGAAGACCTGGCCACGGACCGCATTTATCGGCTGATGATTGCGCAGCGCGTGCTGCATCGCGATCTGGTGCCGGTGCAGGACGAGCAGGGCCAGACCGTAAAGCATACGCCGGAGTTCATCACGCGATTGTTCGACGAAGAACTCGAGCGCTTGCTGGCCGGACTTCCAACCAACGCAGATCCAGACGAGGCGGAGCGCTACCGCCGCGCTCGCGAAATCAGTGAAGCCATGATTGTGAACGGGGAATTTAACCCGGCTTAACCAGCTACTCACCTTAAGAACTAAAGATAAAAGATTTCAGGAGAATGTACATGTCGGCCAAAGGAAACGGACACAACGCGCAACCTTCAACCCACCACCAGATCGAGCACCCATTGAGCGAACAGGAACGCGTCACCCAATATGCACTTGCCCAGGCAGCGATGGACCAGGATTGGGCATCCAATCCGCGGTGGAAGGGCGTTGAACGTCCGTACACGGCAGCAGATGTGCTGCGCTTGCGAGGCTCGATCCACATCGAGCACACGCTGGCTCGCATGGGGGCGGAGCGTCTGTGGGAACTTCTGCAGACCGATCCGTACATCAATGCCTTGGGCGCCATGACCGGCAACCAGGCGGTGCAGCAGGTACAGGCCGGGCTGAAAGCGATCTACGCTAGCGGATGGCAGGTTGCGGCCGACGCCAATAACGCAGGCACGATGTATCCCGACCAGAGCTTGTATCCGGCGGACAGTGTTCCGAATCTTTGTCGGCGGATCAACAATGCGCTGCAGCGCGCGGATCAGGTGCATCACGCAGAGGGGAAAGTGGCTCCGGGGCAGACTTGGTTTGCGCCGCTGGTCGCCGACGCGGAGGCGGGATTCGGCGGCACGCTGAATGCTTTCGAACTGATGAAGGGCATGATCGAGGCTGGTGCCGCGTGCGTGCACTTCGAGGATCAGTTGTCGTCCGCGAAGAAGTGCGGGCATCTCGGCGGGAAGGTTCTGGTCTCCACCACTGAGGCGATTCAGAAGCTGGTGGCGGCGCGGCTCGCGGCCGATGTGATGGGCGTGCCGACGCTGATCATGGCGCGCACCGACGCCGACAGCGCGCATTTGCTGACCAGCGACATCGACGCCCGCGACCGAGAGTTCTGCACGGGCGAGCGCACGTCGGAGGGCTTCTACTGCATACGCGGTGGGATCGATTCGGCCATCGCGCGCGGGCTGGCCTATGCTCCGTATGCCGACCTGATCTGGTGCGAAACTTCGCATCCCGATCTGGAAGAGGCACGCCACTTCGCCGAGGCCATTCACGCACAGTACCCGGGCAAGGCGCTGGCCTACAACTGTTCGCCCAGCTTCAACTGGCGCAAGAATTTGGACGAAGCGACCATTGCTCGCTTCCAGCCGGAACTCGCGCGCATGGGATACAAGTTCCAGTTCGTCACGCTGGCGGGATTCCACGCGCTGAACCTCAGCATGTTCGAACTGGCTCGCGGATACAAACTCAACGGCATGACCGCGTACTCACGGCTGCAAGAAAAAGAGTTCAGCCGCGAGACGCAGTACGGGTATGAAGCTGTGAAGCACCAGCGCTTCGTGGGGACGGGATATTTTGATCAGGTGCAGCAGGTGATCAGCGGAGGACTGGCGTCGACGACGGCGCTGGCCGGCTCGACCGAGACTGAGCAGTTCATGGAGAAGAAAGCACTGACCCGCCCGGAACGTGGGCCGGATGCAGGATGCCAGCCGATTCTCGGCGAGTGCCCGCACACGCCGGTCACGATTGACTTCGGGCCAGAGGAGATGCTGTTGCCGTCTGGGGACTGAACGGTCGCTGTTAGAACGGTGAAAGAAGCATGAAGGGCCGGTCTGCTGGGGGAGCAGACCGGCCCCTCTGCGTTTTCTGTAAAAACCTTGCTAGGGCGACTCTCCCGCGTGTGTGGCGGCGGGGACGCCGCCACGACAGCCGCCGGGACGGCGGCGCTACACGAAGTTGGCGAGCGCTTCGAGTGAGTGCGATGGTTCGTAGCGGTTCGTGGGGCTGAACGCGGCAACGGCGCAGGGCAGAATTTCGAGGAATCGATCAACCTCCTGCTCGGTGTTGAAGCGACCGAGGCTAAGACGCAGCAGGCCGCGAGCCCGCTCATCGTCGTAACCCATGGCCAAAAGCACCCCAGAGGGTTCGCCAGAATGATTCGCGCTACAAGCGCTTCCGGCCGAGACTGCAACGCCGGCGGCATCGAGAGCTGCCAGAAGTTTGCCCACTTCGCGCTCCTGGCCGCGGAGTCCGAAGCTGATGTGGCCAGGTAAGCGATGGACTGGGTGCCCGAAGAGATACGACTGCGGCAGACTGCGGCTCAGTTCTTTCGCGATGCGTTCGCGAAATTCGGTGAGGCGTATTGCTTCGTCTGCCAGTTCTTCCCTTGCGATAGCCGCCGCCGCGCCAAAGCCGACAATTCCGGCAACGTTTTCTGTGGCCGACCGCAGGCCGCGCTCCTGTCCACCACCGAAGACAATGGGTGATAGTCGCGTGCCCTTGCGGACATAGAGTGCGCCGATACCTTTTGGCCCGTGCAATTTGTGGGCTGAAAGCGAGAGCAGATCGACATGCAGGCGATTCACGTCGAGCGAAATCTTGCCTGCGGCCTGAACCGCGTCGGTGTGAAATAAGACATCGTGCAATTTGGTGAGGTGAGCGAGTTCCTCGATGGGCTGCAGCGTCCCCACCACGTTATTCGCCGCCATGATGGAGACGACAGTCACTTGCGACTGCAGCGCGCGCAGCAAGCTCTGAGGGCTGACTAGACCGTCGGCATCAACAGGAAGATGCGTGATCTTTGTTCCCGACCCAGCGAGGAAGCGGCAAGTCTCGAGAATCGCGGCGTGCTCGATAGAGGTTGTTACCACGTGTCCGGGACGGCCGCTGGCACGCACGGCGCCCATCAGCGCAAGGTTGTCGGCCTCGGTGCCGCTGGCGGTGAAGATGATTTCTTCTGGCTCAGCGCCGATCAGCGAGGCGACTTGCGCGCGTGCAGTCTCAATTGCTGCACGGGCAGCACGGCCTTCCTGGTGCAGGCTCGACGGATTTCCAAAGGCGCCGCCGAGAAATGGGCCCATCGCCGTAAGCACCCGGGGATCAAGCGGGGTGGTGGCGGAATGATCAAAATAAATGCGCGGATTCATGAATGCTTCTCCAGCATGGCTGCGCTGGGCCCTGCGCGCCCTAAAAACACGAATGCCTCATCCGGGATGTGGGGACGAGGCAACTGCTCACCGAAATCTCATGTCCCCCGCAAACCGGGCGGGAATTGACACCATATGATCAGGCTGGTTCCTGATCCGGTTGTCGTGGCGTCTGCGGGCCCGTTACCCTCAGCCACTCTGCATGAGACTACGGCTTCATTCCGGCACGAATGCCGGAACACCATTAACGATAGGGTGCGTAGGAACGACTGTCAAGGAATAATCTATGGTCAGGTAGCCCCGACGCTTTTGTCCGTGGCTCGCTTCGCATCGCAGGGCGGAGGAATGCGTCCGCCCCTACGCAATCGCTTTGCTATAATTAATGCTGCCTGGCAGTTGCGGTTTATACCTGTGCGGAAGTGGTGGAACTGGCAGACACACCATCTTGAGGGGGTGGCGCCGAAAGGCGTGGGGGTTCAAATCCCCCCTTCCGCACCAATTTTAACGCTGTAGATTGAATAGGTTACAGGCAGCTACCTAGTTTCGTACAATTATCGTACAATGCTTTCGGCGGGCTCACCTTCTCCCGGAGGCATTTATGTTGAGCGTCTACACTCGTCACTACCCTCCTTGCGCGCAGTCAGATCCCTATTACAGACGTTGCCACTGCCCGAAATGGATCATGGGCACTGTCGAAACCACTGGCGCCTTCGTGCGCATCAGCGCCCGCACCCGCGGCTGGGAGCGGGCGGAAAAGAAAGCTCGCCTGATGGATGCCAATGCGGCCGACCCGTCGCCACGGATGACCGTCGAGGCCGCGCTCGACGCATTCATCGCCAGGAAGCAGGGGCAGCGCCTCTCGCACAGCTGGCTTTACAAATTTTCGCTGATGCAGCGTGAGCTCGTTAGCTTTGCGCACGGTCGAGGTCTGACCTACATTGACGAATTCAGCGACGATGAGCTCGGCCTACTCAGTCGATCTTGGAAGGTCGCACCGATCACTGCCCAGAAACGGCAGGAGCGCTGGCACTCATTTTTCTCCTACTGTGTGCGTAAGCGCTGGCTGAAGCAGAACCCTGTCGAAGAATTGGGCGCAATCAAAGTCAGACAGGTGCCCACGGATTATTTTTCGCAAGAAGAATTTCAGAAATTGGTGAACGTTACTTATGATCTGTCTCATTGGAACACGAACCCCGGACACCGGGTCCGGGTGCGGGCTCTCTTGCTTCTCATGCGCTATGGCGGACTCCGTCTGAATGATTCGGTAACACTTGAGCGGGCGCGTCTGACAGGAAATCGCCTATTTCTCTACCAGCAGAAAACCGGGTTGCCAGTATACGTACCTCTGCCGTCTCACGTAGTCGAGCTCTTGCGAACCCTGCCGAACAGCAACTCCCGGTATTTCTTCTGGACAGGAAATGGGTTACATTATCGCGCCAGCAACTGCTGGCACGCCAGTCTGCAGCGGCTGTTCAAATGGGCAAAACTTGACAAGAGGGCCCACCCGCACATGCTGCGGGACACATTTGCCGTAGAACTACTGCTGGCAGGCGTTCCCATTGACCAAGTGTCCATTCTGCTAGGACACGCCAGCGTAAAGACCACCGAGCGGCATTACGCTCCCTTCGTCAAGGCCCGCCAGGAGCAATTAGTTTCGTCGGTGGAGAAGAGCTGGCAACTCCAGGGGCTGCGCCTTGTGGAGAAGCACGCTTAGCAACTCTCGGCACTTTGCAGCAACCGTCGATAACTGTCAGCTTGCTTTGCGGAGCTTACGATGTACGCGATGAAGAACCGTTTCTGGCACGCGCAATGTGCGATATCCGCGCTTGTGCAATGTCTCTTCCCTGCTCCACTGGATCACGCCTGGTTCCCGTTCGAAGATCCTTCGAACTGTCTTCTCACTGAGCGCCCAGAGTTTGGCAATCTCGTTAACCGAGTAGTGCTTCTCATTCGCGAAATCAGCGGAGCCTAAGGGTGACCCGGCGGAAACCGGACGGAAGGCCAGAGATGGCTCTATTGGTCTCCGAGCGAAGTCAGACATGGTGCGACCTCAACCGCAGCTGCATGTTAACCAACTTGATTCCAGACGCTTAAATTGTCCAATGAATTCTCGGGCGAGAGCTATTCCCAACAGGAATAGCTGGGTCATAACTGAACGATACTCGGCCCGGACTGGCGAGTCACGGCAACAAGAAGCCGAGAAACACTCTGGAGTACGATCCTGCAATTGCCAGCGGAGCGCATTGCTCTGTGCCCGCTCGGCAACCAACCACGAGAATCTTGCACATCGCCATGCCCAGAAATGTAAGCCGAACCTTTCCCCGAACACAAGTACGCGGCTTGCGGGTGATCCTCCGCGTCGGCGATGCTGTGCTTTCAGCGGCGCTCCGGACCGCCTGCCTTTTTCATGGTGACAACTCGGGCGGACGGCGACAATTCAATTGGCTTTGGTGGACGGCGCTGGTAAGCATATTTGCGGAGGAAGGACCGCGCGAACTCGTTCGCCAATCGTGAATCGTCGTCTTTTCTCATAATCACACACGTTTTGAAACACAATGACTCATCAGAAAGAGGCTTTACCACCACACCTTCAGCGCGACAGCCAAGGGCCGTAGGTTTGGTGAGGATGGCCACGCCGACGTGCTCAGATACCAAGTGAATCGCCTCTTGTGGCGTAATAATGTCGTGTGCGTGCTTCGGAGCAATTCCCTCACGTCGTGTCGCGTCCATGATTGCGTCATGAACGACTGGGTGAACTCGGCGCGCGAACAGAATCCATTCATCTTTTGCCAGATCTTGGAGCACGAGTTGTTCTTTTTGGGCAGCCGCGTGGCCCTCTGGAAGAGCCGCATAGAGCGGCGTCAGAACGAATGGCGAGGCCTCGATCTGAGAGTCCTCCGGCGGTGCCGTCACCAGGGCCAGGTTCATTTCGCCTGCTAGAACACTCCGGACCAACTCGATTGAGAACTGACTGATCAGTCGAATGGCAAGCTTGGGGTACAGCGGGAGACGAACTGCAAGAAGGTCCGAAATCCAGGCTTGATCGGCTTCGTGCGAGTGTCCGATCGTCAAAACGTTGTCTGCTCCGTCATGGGCGGTGCGTGCGAGATGAAAAGCCCGCTCCATATGCAAGACCGAAGAGCGAGCCTCTGCGACGAAGACTTGCCCAGCGTCGGTGAGCTCCACACGGACAACCCGTCGATTATCGCGAGTGAACAGGCGAAATCTAAGCTGTTTTTCGATCTCAGTGATTTGTCTGCTTAGCGCAGATTGGGTGAGGTGCAACCTGAGGGCGGCCTTTGTGAAGTTGAGCTCTTCGCCCAAGGCAATGACTGCGTGCAAGTGGCGCACTTCAACGTTGGGAAACACTGCTCCAACCCCCGCCCAAGAGTTCGGTGACACCAGGAATTTCGTCCTGCCATTTGTGTATAAAAGCGACGAGTGGTTGTAAGCTTAGAACCCGACCACTCCTGGAAAGTTTCCCGAGAACCAACAAATATTTGAATCACTTGCATCCGAAACCCGCTCCAGACAGAGGTTCTAGGGGCATAGGCGTGTTACCGCCGTGAAAGAACGGCGCATACGCGACTTTAAAGCACTTACAAGAGGCGGACGACCTCTAAGTCGTTGGAAATTCCCGGTAGCGGGAGCAGAATCGTAGCGTAACCCGTAGTGCGGTGCAGCCGATATGGGTGCCGGATTGAGACGTGTCGCAGTAGTTTGCATAATCGTGTCCTCTCGTTGAGGAGGTTTGGATTCTTGCCTCATTCCTCTGGTTGTGGTTCTCGGTTTCAAGGTGCGTAACGGGTGAAGACATAGTCGCGATCTTTCGCAGGCGTGTGGCAGGCGAAGCAGGTCTCGTGCAGCGCCTTGTCGCCCGGCTTTCCGTCCTTAAAGTCAGCGAACCCCCAGCCGCCCGTCGCGGCGTACTTCTTTGAGTCCTTGACCATGAACTGAACATTCACAGGGGACCCGACAACGAAAGATAGAGCGCCGGGGAATGGACCGGCCAGGACTTTGTTGTTGTCTTCCGACGGGACACGAGTCCAATGAATCGCGGCAATGATGGAACCGTCTGGGAACGGGACCTTCCCTTCCTTAAAGGCCTTGATCGCTATATCGTTGCCGAGTTGAGCGCGCAACTGGTCGACCTTGTCTGCTACTAGGAGGTGGTCCACGGCGATCAATTTCCAATCGCGGTATCCGGCGGGGATTTTGACTCCGTAGATCGGGGAGGCCTCTTCATCGGCGTGCCCGGATGCGGGAGCCGTGAAGGCGACAACACCGGCTAGGGTGGCAACTGCAACCATCAAGAAAGCGATCCGTTTCATAGTGCTCCTCCTTCTTTCCCTGTCGTTGAATAGGCCCGCTTCACCGTACTCGGCCCGTGTTACTGCTGCTTTTCGGCCGCAGTCTTTTCTGGAACAACAAACACAACCGTGCCTTGGTCGAGGGTGTGATGGTTCGCGTCCTCCAATTCAATGAGCACTTTGTGCGGGCCGGGGGGAAGACCCATCAGGATGATTGGGTTACCACTGGCATCGGCCCACACCCATGGGGCGGCGTCGAGTCTCACATGAACGTGTCCGACGCGCGGCGAGACCGCCAGAGCATTGGGGCCGAACACCGGCGCAATGTGCAGGTTCTGAGCACAATATTGGATAATCGCCACTCCCCGGGAGGCGAGCGGTCCGGCCAGCGGCGGATCGACGACGAGCTTTGCTGGAGGCTCTTCGCTGGTGAGCGGGATGACTGGGGCGAGTCGACAAACGTCGGTTGCGTTTTGTGCCATAGCGCTCATTGCGCACAACAACATGGCAGTGATAGTTGTGAAAAAGATCCACTTGACTAAGCTGTTGTCTTCCATTGTTCCGTCTCCTTTGAATAATTTAGGCTAGGCAGTTTTTCCGTGACCGGATTTCTGCCAACGCACAACGTCGTTCAATAACTACCTACGTCGGCAATGGCCTTGGCGAAGGCTTCGGGAGCTTCTTGCGGCAAATTATGCCCAACCCCGCCCCCGATCACTCGATGTTCATATCTGCCCGAAAACTTGCTGGCATAGGAACCGGCATCCGGGTGTGGCGCGCTATTGGCATCGCCTTCGAGAGTAATGGTGGGCACGGTGATGACCGGACCTTGGGCCAATCGCTTTTCAAAATCGTCATATTTCGGCTCGCCTTCAGCCAGGCCGAGCCGCCAGCGATAGTTGTGGATGACGATCGCGACGTGATCCGGGTTGTCGAAGGAGGCCGCGCTGCGATCGAACGTTGCATCATCGAAGTTCCATTTCGGCGAAGCGAGCTGCCAGATGAGCTTCGAAAAATCGTGCCGGTATTTGTCATAGCCGGCACGGCCGCGTTCGGTGGCGAAATAAAACTGGTACCACCATTGGAGCTCGGCCTTTGGTGGCAACGGCGCTTTGCCGGATGCCTGGCTGCCGATCAGATAACCACTCACTGAGACCATGGCCTTGCAGCGTTCCGGCCAGAGCGCAGCAATAATGTTGGCGGTCCGCGCTCCCCAGTCAAAACCGCCAAGGACAGCTTTGTCGATCTTGAGAGCGTCCATCAAGGCGATGATGTCAAGGGCAATTGATGATGGCTGGCCATTGCGGAACGCCTCGCTTGATAGAAAGCGCGTCGTGCCGTAGCCGCGTAGATACGGGACAATCACCCTGTAGCCCGCCGCTGCCAATAGAGGAGCCACATCGACATAGCTGTGAATGTCGTAGGGCCAACCGTGCAGCAGGATTACTGGATGGCCATTAGCGGGGCCAGCTTCAGCGTATCCCACATTTAGGACGCTGGCATCGACCTGCTTCAAAGGGCCGAACGACTGCTTAGACTCCGGCTTAATCGCGCTTGCATCTGCCGCGTCTATGCTTCTGGGTTGGGCGTCTCCGGTGCCGATTAGGGCAAACTCGGCTGCGGCAATGGTCATGGCCGCAGTGCTCAGAAATTGACGCCGATCCTGACTGATTCCTTTGGACATTTTTGTCTCTCCCCCAACTGCCTTCGAAGCAGTTACTGTGATTTTTCACTACTGGTGCCGCACCACTTTCGGATCCGGCACAGTGAACTTGCGATTACGCCCATCGTCACGATCGCAGCACGCGAGAAGCTGCGCCGATCATTCTTAGTGTCAAAGTCGCACATCTACCTACCTCCAATTAGATTCAAAGCGAGAACGCCATAGCGCGGTGCGGGAGAACTGAGTGACAGCTCGGCATCATGTTTTCCCGCGCCGCCTCATATGCCTCCCAGTCGGCAATATCAAGCAGCGAAGATCCCGGCAGCGAGTTCCGGCTATGTCTGGCGCCTACCAGCGGCCAGCGTGAACACCACCATCCACGTGGAGCACTTCTCCGGTTACCTGACCTGCCTGTGCCAGGTAGAGAACCGCGTCGACAACGTCTTCTACGTCCGCGATTCTCCCCATTGGCTGCAATGTCCTCAGAAAGTCCTTCGCATCATCCTCGTGCATTGGCGTGTCCACGACGCCGGGAGCTACGGCGTTGAAGCGGATCCCTTCTTTTGCATACTCGATGGCGAGACTCCGGATCACTGCATTCAAGCCCCCCTTGGTAATCATCGGTACTGAGCCATTTATGCCGGCAATCGGCTGATCGGCTAGGGCCGCGGTGATGCTCACAACGCTCCCCGATTTCTGTTTCAGCATCTGTTTCACGGAGAGCTGGGTGATGTAAAGGAATCCCAGCAAATTGGTTGAGACCAGGTCATTGAAGTTCTCGGTAGTGAAGTCCGTGAAAGGCTTGGTGTAGAAGATTCCCGCGTTAGTCACCAGAACATCGATGGTTCCGAAGTGCTGGATCGCTGCTTCGACAGTCTTGGCAGCGGTCTCTTGTTTTCCGATATCGCCATCGACGAGAACCAGGCTCTCCGACGCGGTCTTGGTCAAGACAGTCAACGATTGGCTGACATTGCGAGACGTCGCGACGACGTTGTAACCCTCCTTCAGAAAGGCCTCGACCAAACCAGCACCAATGCCCTGCGATGCGCCCGTGACGATTGCTGTTTTCTTGTCTGCCATAATTATCTTTGTTCTTGAAAGCTTCGGATGCAACTCACAGTTGCCATTAGGCCAGAAGCGAGCAGACGAATCTATTGGACGATGGTATTGATCGATACCTTGGTATCAGTCGGTCGACGAGCGATAAGCGGGACCTACAACGGTTGCCTGTGCTGCTTGCTTGTGAACCACCCTGACTCGGTGATCATTGTCAATTTGGATCGTCATGTCACGACAACACGAGGAACACAACCAAAGACCATTCGAACGCGCGAGACGTGCCTAGGAGTTTCAAGTCGGCTGTCGGTTTGCGCCCAGAGAATCCCGCTTTGTAATCAAGTAAGTAAAGTCTCCCTTCGCGGAGATAGCGAAATGGAGCGGAACAGGGCGGGTTCGCGCATTTAGAGAGCATAAAATCTCCGAGCTTGAGCTGATAGCGAGGTAGGGTTCTTCAAAGACGCTTCATCCGATGCGCTGGCCGTGAACCGTCAACGCGAAGCGCTGACAAAGCCGCGGACCAATGCGGCGATGTCAGCCGCCGCTGTATCCAGCGCGAAATGACCGGCGTCGAGAATGTGAACTTGAGCGCTCGGAACATCCTTGCGGTAGCGCTCCGGTTCTCCGAGATCGAATGAGAGGTCGTACTTACCCCAGATCACGAGCAGACGCGGCTGCTTCTCACGCATCCAAGCTTGCCATTTGGGATAAGCGTCCACATTGGTTCGATAGTCGTAGAACAGGTCGCTCTGAATCTCGGCTTGGCCCGGCTGATTGAGAAATGCAAATTCATCCGTCCAGAGATCTGGGTCGTAGCGTTCAAGGTTGGGATCGTTCCCTACGTGGCGTGTACGCGTGGTCGCGAGCGATAGGAGATTCGTGCGCAGCGCGCTTTCATTGGCCGCGCGATCGGCCCAAAAGGCCCGCCGCGTCTTCCAATTTGCCCCCAGGCCTTCGTTGTGGGCCACAGCGTCCTGAACGATGAGGGCCTCGATCCGGTTGGGATGAGCCAACGCCATGCGAAAGCCCACGGGGCCGCCGTAATCCTGCATGTAAAGCATGTAGCGCGAGAGCCCGAGTGCTTCAGTGAAGTGATTCATGATCTCGGCATAGTGATCGAACGTATATGCGAATTTCTTTGGGTCCGGCCAGTCGCTGTGTCCGAAGCCAGGGTAATCGGGCGCGACAAGGCGATAATGCTCGGATAGCCGGGCGAATAGCGGCTCGAACATTCGCGAGGAGGACGGAAGTCCGTGCAGCAGGAGAAGCGTCGGTGCGCTTTTCGGGCCGGCCTCTCTGTAGAAGATGGAGAGTCCGTCGATCTGCATTGTGCGATAAAGAATCGGATACTCCACGGGGCGTTCCTTTCGCTGTTCATGGGTTTGGGCCGGAGATTGAGATGATGCGAGCATCACACAAATCGCAAAAACTGCTGCACAGGAAATCTGCGAGCACCGGGTCCGACAGTTTGATCGGGCAAGACGCATCGCTTAACTCCGCTCATGCAAGATCATCGAAACCGGTGCTTGCTGTGACTCCCATTTCCTGCCAATGTCACATTGTGAGAACAACGCGAAACTGTGCTTTGCCGCTCATCATTCGTGCGTAAGCTTCGCCCGCTTTTTCGAGCGGATAGGTTTCAATCATGGGACGCACACCTGTAAGTTCGGCGAAATGCAGTGTGTCCTCTGAATCTGCCGGTGTTCCCGTGGACCAGCCCTGAATGCTTCGACTTCCGCTGATGAGTTGGATCGGCGTGACTTCAATCGGGTCGAATGTGGCTCCCACCACAATGAGCTTACCGTTCGGCCCCAGACCGTTGACCAACTCAGACATCGCTTTCGAACTTGGCGCCGTCGCAAGAATTACCTGTGCCCCGCCGAGTTCTTGCAATTCCTCGGCTGCATTTGTCGCTTGACTGTCGATGTAAAGGCTGGCTCCTAGTTTCTTGGCGAGCGCGGCGTTTTCGGATCCGCGTCCGACCGCCGCTACTTTGTAACCAAACTTGTGCGCGAACTGAATTCCGAGGTGACCCAGCCCGCCGACACCTTGCACCGCAACCAGGTCGCCCGGCAATGCACCGCTGTGGCGCAGCGAGTTGTATGTGGTAATACCGGCGCAGAGCAGCGGCGCTGCTTCGGCGTCGCTCAGAGTCTCCGGTATCGCCGCCAAGGCCTCTACGGGAGCGACCATGTATTCCTGGTAGCCGCCGTCGTAGCTGATGCCCGGAATTTGCAGGTTGCGGCAGTTATTAAAATCCCCGCGGCGGCATTCGCGACAGGTGCCGTCATGGCCGCCGTGCCAACCGACGCCCACACGCTGTCCTTTCTTCCAGTCGGAAACGCCGGCGCCGACTTTATCAATCACGCCCGCCACTTCGTGTCCGGGAATGCGGGGATACTGGATTCCGGGCCACAAGCCTTCTTTCGTCAGCGCGTCACTGTGGCAGACGCCACAGGCCTGCACCTTGATGCAAACTTGTCGCGCGCCGGGCTCAGGAATTTCGCGCTCGATGATCTGGAAACCTGCTCCGGGTTTGGAGACTTCCGCTACCTTCATCGTTGCCACTGCGACTGTTGTCGTTGCCATAGCTCCTCCTCTGATTCATTTGTGTACGGTCGAGATTCGTTTGCCATTGCTGGCGAGGTCTTAGATACCGCTCGCGCCCCTACGCCACCACTTCGAAAATGACTTCTAACTCGACCGGGCTGCCGAGCGGAAGGCTCGCAACGCCATACACCAGGCGGCACGCGTTCTTGTCTTTCCCGAAGACGTCTTGCAGCAACTCCGAAGCACCGTCAGCGACTTTCGGCTGATCGCGTACATCTCCGGAGGTGGCCACCAACACGCCAAGCCGGACAATCCGCGTCACTCTGTCGAGGGATCCCAAATGCTCCTTCGCGACCGCGAGGGCATTGAGCGCCGCGAGTTTCGCTGCCTCTCGCCCTGCGTCTGCATTGAACTCAGCGCCGACGCGACCGATGAATTTTGCTTCGCGGCCTTCCGTGGGAAGCATCCCACTCAGAAAAAGCAGATTGCCTGTCTGCACCGCTTCCGCATAGGTGCCGAACGGCTCGGGTCGCACTGGGAGCCCAATGCCAAGTTCTTTCAACCGTTGCTCGGCATTGGCGGGTCGTGCGCCCTCGCGGCTCACCATGTGGGCGTTCTCCGTGTTTTCAAGCATGATGAGAGCTGTGCCTTTCGAACTTGTATTCATGTCTTGCCCACCATCCCCTTCAATTTCGGCCCAACGAGATTCCGTCTTTTTGGATCGGTACAATGCCTAGTTTCCGGCTGCCGCTCGTTCTCCGGAAGGCTTCGCCGTCAGACGCAGGTGAATGAGAATGGTCAGGTGATTTCCGACGATGGCATTGAAGTTCATCGGAACACCCACGTCCTCGCCGCCGACTGCGTGCGGCTCTTCAGGAAGTCCGGCAGTTGACAGGTATGTTCCTGTGCATTGGGAACCGCTATAGGCTTCATTCGCGTCCGGCACTTTGCAGTTCTCATCTTGAACTACGGGCGGCCAGTAAGTGCTGACTACAGTCCTCACCAACTGGGGAAAATCCTCGCGGAACATGCCCGTAGATCCCGACGCATGGATAGAGCTTTCTTTCTGTTCATTCCCATCGGCCGGGAAGTCGAAAACGAAAGTGGCTTCGCGCGAAACGCGGTGGATCATCGGAGGGCCGTATACGGGCCCGGCATAAGCTTCACTGGCAGTCGCCTCGACGTTGCGGTCCACTCGCGTCACGGCCAGTTCACCTGTGGCCTGCACCCGCCCGTCAGGCATCCGCTCGACCCGCTTAGAGTGGAAGCACACCAGCGTGTGGTTGGACAGGTTCTCAAGCCAGTGGCTCAGGAATTTCCCATCTTCATCAATGCCGGGCGCCATAGACGTAGCCGGATAGAACCTAAATTCGATACTGGATTTCGTGGGGTCAGCGTCATCGAGGTTCACTCTCCCGTAAATCCTGGCGAAGCCGAGGGCTGCGTTCATTTTCGTTTTCCCGTAATCCGTCGTCGCGTCGGTGATAAGTTTCGCATCGGAATGGCGAGTGTCCACTTGCCAGGACCCGGCCATGGAAGCAGGTTTATTGGGAGCATCCAGGCCCAGAACAGCTAGGCCGAGAATTACAGCTACTGCGAATACAGCCGTGTGCTTCAGCATTGTCTTCTCCTTTTTCCTCAATTAGCGCAGCGATCTGAACGCTGCTCTGATCTCTTCAGAGAACAGTTCCGGCTGTTTTTCTGAAGAATGTTTGTTGCGCATTTCCGATTGCATCGGTTGCGATGAGCGCATCACACCAGAAACGTGGAGGCAAAACAATTAGACGATGGTATCGGCGATACTTTCGTATCAGGCAACGGTAGCGAGCAGCGATCGATGATGCAGTGCGACGTTGAGCCGATTTGCCAGTCGAGCCGAGGCCGCGACCGTGACCGCTCTCCAATCTCGATTTGTAGATCGAGGCGGGCTATCCACTAACTCCGACTCCTGGAGCCAGTCCTCTGCCGCGAGCCTGGCCTGCTCTGGACCGAACAATTGCGTCACTGCGCTGATGAACGCCGATAACTCGCCCTCCGCGATGTGCATCTGGTCGACGTACGTTGCATTGCTGAATGACTCCTCCGTGTTCATTGGATCCTCCTGTTTTCAGCTCTCTGCCTCGCACTCGAACACGAGGCTTTCCGATTTCACAAACTCGATTCGCACCTCAAGTATGCGGGCTGTTGGACGCGATCTATTTGCCACGAATCAGCCGAACGTGAACGAAAAGGCTTCCACACCGGAATCGAGAAATTGGATCTCGAACTGCCTATCAACGATCGACATCGGTTGTCGGATCAACTGATACATCCGTGGCTCGGTAACCGTGCCGTTGCCCTGGTCGTCTACGTCAACTCCATGAGCGGCGCCGGGCGGCTGTCCGTCGATGAGCACGCGAAATCGCACGGGCATTCCTGGCACTGCCGGTCCCATGACGAGATGAAGATCGCGGCCGTGAAAGCTGTAAACGATGTGCCCGTTGGGCTTGTTCAGTACGATGCCTTCTCTTTGCATCGTCCAGTCACCCTCAAGAGCCCAGTGATTGAGTTTCAGTCGAGCGGGCACTGTATAGGAGAGAGGCTTGTCCGGTCTTGCGCCACCGGGAGACGCAAAGTTCTCGGTGCGCTCATAGCCGACATAGTTTTCCGCAGATCTCAAGTCGTTCCAATCAGCGCCAACTTCAGCACCCTGGGGATCGAGCGACACCAGTTCATGACTAAAGCCACTGCCTCCGGCCTCGGCCAGCAGTTGTTGAATAATCCTTTCCGACTGTTCGTATTCGCCCTCGCCGAATTGATGATGGCGGATCCGCCCCTGCGCATCGACGAAATAGAGGGCGGGCCAATATTCATTGTTGAAAGCGCGCCATATTGCATGGTCGTTATCGATCACGATCGGATAATCGACACGAATGTCCTTGGCGGCTCGGCGAACGTTATCAATGTTTTTCTCAAATGAGAACTCGGGGGCGTGTACACCGATCACCACCAAACCCTGATTTTTGTATTTCTCGACCCACGCTCGTACGTACGGAAGTTGGCGACGCCAGTTGATACACGAATAGGTCCAGAAGTCGATCAGGACTACTTTTCCACGCAGGCCGGCCGCCGTTAATGGCTGCGAATTGAGCCACGCGGTGCCGCTGCCGAGAGATGGCACCTCACCTTCTACGGGTAATCGAATTGCTGTGAGCGCCCTCTGCTGCACCTTGATCGCTCGCAGACCTGCCGGTGCCGTCTTGCTGGGCTGCGCTCCCAAAGAACTGGTCATGCCAAACAGGGCGGCGGCGATGATTATGGCCGCAGTGCCAAAGCAACGGCGATTGCGGTGAGTGTGGTTAAGGTCTTCGAACATCGCTTCCCTCCAATTGACAGACAGTCTTGTCGACAAACACGATTAAGCAACACGTGTGACGGGTTTGGTTTCGACGTTGGTCACAACGTTGATGTTGCCGCGTGTGGCTTTAGAATATGGACACTCCTGGTGCGCACCGTCCACCAGACTTCGCGCTCTATACCCGGCAGGTTGACGTTGAGGCGAGCTTGAAGGAGGTAACCGCCGCCGGTTGTGCCCAGGTCCACCTCCGTGTCAATGGAGAGATCAGCCGGCAGCTTGAGTTTCATTCTGGCAGCTACGATCTTGATCGCTGACAGGAAGCACGCCGACCAACCTACGGCGAACAACTGCTCGGGGTTGGTGCCGGTTCCGGGAGTGCCAGGAACCGAAAGCTTAACGTCCAGGCGGCCATCGGAGGTGCGGGACCCTCCTCCGTCCCGGCCGCCCGTGGTGTGCGCTTTGGCGGTGTAGATCACCTTTTCGATTGGGGTTATGGCGTTTGTCATGGTGTGTTCTCCTTCATCAGAAAATTGTTCGTTGCAGGTACCCGATTCGTTTCGGACACGATGCACAGTTGCGATTAAGCCAGAAGCGCGGAGACGAATCTATTGGACGATAGTATTGGTCGATTTGGCATCAGTTGACGCGACGAGCTGTCCACAATTTGCAGTCGTGCGCCTAAAGTGGCACAATTGGCGTACTGTGGGTCATGTGGGGACCCCAGCACCGCTTCTTTTTCAACGATTCGAGAACGTGCCATTCATGGCTGCGGATTCGAATTCCGCAGCAGGGAGGTTGCTTATGCCCCTCGATGGTGACTCCCGTAATCCCGTCCCGTCGCGAAACGCCGGTGATCAAATCCGTCTCGCAGGGTCTCCGCTCTGTCAGCGCGCACACATCTGCGCGTTCTTTTCCAACGCTGATGACGAATACAGGGCGCTGCTTCCATTCATCAAGGAAGGCATCGACTCCGGTGAGAGGGCCGTCCACACAGTCGATCCGCAAAGGCGCAAAGACCACGTGAACCGCCTTACGGCTGCAGGGATCGACGTCGGCGGTCTGCAGCGGAGCGGACAGCTTGAAGTACACGATTGGATGGCCGCACACCTGCGCGACGGCAGATTTGATTTGGAGCGCACCCTGGAACTGTGGGAGAGCTTTACCACGGATGCTCGCCAACGTGGTTTCCCCGCCGCGCGGTTTGTTGCTCACATGGAATGGGCGCTAGAACCCGGCATCAGCTTGGTCGAACTACTCAAGTACGAGGCGAAAGCCAACATCGCATGGATGCGCAATGCGGGACGAGCAAATCCAGTCGTCTGCACCTATGACATCACGAAATTCAGCGCGGAAGTGATCATTGAAGTGATGCGGACTCACCCGGCTGTCATCATCGGTGGACTTCTGCAAGAGAACCCGTTCTTCGTGCCACCCGAAGAGTATTTGCAAGAACTTTACGAACGGCAACCGGGCCGTAACCGGATAGCGGCGTAAAATGTGGCGGGCAGGACGGGGTACCTGCCAACTCGCGAGACTACGGCTGCTATAGAGACCCGCGTTGCTGGAGTTCCAAATGGGAGGAATACACCATGAAGAACGCCAGGTCACCCATTTCCCTTGCCGGCTCCCAGCTCGGCGAAGTGCGTCATGTCTGCGCGTTTTTCAATAGCGACGACGAGGAATATCGCGTCTTGCTTCCGTTCATTAAGGACGGGTTCGAGTGTGGCGACAAGGCGGTTCACGTCGTGAATCCGGATCAACATCGTGACCATCTGCAACGGTTGGCCGCGGCAGGGATCGACGCGACGGCCGCCCAGCAGAGTGGGCAACTCGAACTTCGCACCAACACCGAAGCGTACCTCCGGGACGGCCGTTTCGATCAGGATCGGATGCTAGAGGTATTCGAGCAGTTGGCCAGCGGCAACGCCAAGGGAGGATTTCCGCTCAGCCGGATTTGTTGCCGGATGGACTGGGCGGTCGAAGACCGATCGTACATCGATGACCTGGTTGAGTTCGAATCGCGTGTCAATGATGTGTGGCAACGTCACGACGACGCGGTCATCTGCACCTACCAGCTTGGAAAATTTGGCGGTGACACGGTGATTGACATCATGCGGACCCATCCGATGATTATCATCGGCGGCATTCTCCAGCAGAATCCGTTCTTCGTGCCGCCGAAGGAGTTCTTGCGTGAATACCGCCAACGGCGGGCGAGGCGGACCGAGTCACCCTCGACGGCGGCTTAGCATGAAAGCACATCCCATCGACGAAATCAAACGCCTTCAGCGTTGCAATAATGATCTGGTCAGTGTTCTCGCTCTTCCTGCCATTTGGAGCGGCGGCGATCCATCCCAGATTGTTCATACCTTGCTCGACGCTCTCCTCGGTATGCTGGGCCTGGACCTCGTCTATGTGCGGTTGAAAGACACCGTGGGCGACGCACTCATCGAAACAGTCCGGCTCGCTCCAACACTAAGACTCGCACGAAAACCTATGCCCCGGTCGGAAGAGATCTGCGGTGCACTCAACCACTGGCTGGGGGATGACCCGCAGAAATGGCCTCCGCTGCTGCGGAACTCGATCGGGGGCGAAGA
This sequence comes from Acidobacteriaceae bacterium, assembly GCA_003166855.1. Classification (GTDB taxonomy): domain Bacteria; phylum Acidobacteriota; class Terriglobia; order Terriglobales; family Acidobacteriaceae; genus Sulfotelmatobacter. Next base: position 24,442 of record PMUM01000478.1, read on the forward strand.
ATTCTCGATCGTGCCCTTGCGACTGGGCATACACGGTGAAATCGGCGTAATCGTAGCAGCGTCTCAGCGAACGGATTTCCCGGCACAGACCGAGCAACTTCTTCTAAGCGTGGCAGCGAATCAGGCGTCGATCGGCCTACAGGAGGCATGGCTTCGGAACCAACAGAAGCGAGTCGCGCGCGAACTCGATAAACGGGTCGCTGAACGAACTCTAGAGCTTGCTAAAGCCAACGAAGCGCTAAGAAAGGAGATCGCCGACCGGAGACTGGTGGAAGAGAAACTTCGTCAAGAGGAGAGCGAGAGGAAGCGCAGTGAGGTGCGAAAGGCGGCCATCGTGGACTCCGCACTCGACTGCATTGTGACAATCGACCACGAAGGGCAAATCACGGAGTTCAATCCGGCTGCAGAGCGGACCTTCGGGTACCGCCGGGCAACAGTCTTGGGCAAGCATCTCGGCGATGTCATCGTCCCGCCGTCACTCCGGGAGAAGCACCGGCAAGGGTTTGCTCGCTACCTGGCCACGGGCGAGGGGCGGGTGCTCGGCAGGCGCATCGAGATGATGGCAGTACGTGCCGATGGGAGCGAATTCCCGGTGGAACTCGCAATCATTCGTACTCCGTTGGACGGACCCCCATCCTTCACCGGCTACTTGCGCGACATAACGGAACACAAGCGCAACGAAAGCGCTTTACGTGAAGCGCACGCGCAGGTCACGCGAAGCGAGGAGCGGTGGCGCTCTGTTTTTGAGAACTCAGCGATAGGCGTCGCCCTGACCGACCTCAACGGTCGATTTCTTGCCACGAATCCCGTCTACCAGAACATGTTGGGTTACACCGAGGAGGAATTGCAGGAGCTCTCTTTTCTCGACATCACCCATGAAGAGTACAGCGAGCTTAACCGGGCGCTCATCGGCGAGTTATTGGCCTGTAAGCGTCAGGAGTTTCAGATTGAGCAGCAATATCGGCGGAAGAACGGCAGTCTGATATGGGTGCGTAACAACGTTTCTCTTGTACCGGGCACCGAGCGAGTGCCGCAATTCCTCATGGCTTTGTCCGAGGACATTACTGAACGCAGGCGGGTAGAGGAGGCCCTGCGCGATCGCGAGCAGAGTCTTCGTCTGATCGTTGATGGTATCGCGGGATTAGTAGCGATTATGAACACGACGGGCGAGGTCGAGGTCGTCAACCGTCAGGCCTCGGATTACTTTGGCAAAACCTTCGAAGAAATGAAAGGATGGGCAACCAGCGACGCCGTGCACCCGGATGACTTGCCTGGCGTGATGTCCGCCTGGATGCACTCGGTCGAGACGGTATCCCCGTACGATGTTGATCACCGCCTGCGCCGTGCCGACGGCGTGTATCGTTGGTTCCGTGCGCGCGGTCTTCCCCTGCGCGATGATGAAGGTTGTGCCCTCCGCTGGTATGTCCTGCTCACGGACATTGATGACAGAAGACGAGCTGAGGAAGCGCTGCAGGCCAGCGAACACGAACTTCGCGTAATCGTCAACACAGTCCCCGCGCTGGCGTGGTCGGCGCGTCCTGACGGCTCCGCGGAATTCTTCAACCAGTATTACCTCGCGTACGTCGGGCTGCCCTTGGAACAACTGCAAGGCTCAGGCTGGACAGTTGCCGTTCATCCAGACGACCTGGGCGCGCTGATTGCTGCGTGGCAATCGATGATGGCTGCGGGCAAGGCCGGAGAGGTCGAAGGGCGGCTGCGTCGCTTCGACGGTGAGTATCGCTGGTTTCTGTTCCGCACCAACCCGATGCTCGATGAATCGGGCAACATTTTGAAATGGTATGGGACAAATGCCGATATCCACGATCGCAAGCGAGCAGAGGAACAACTGCGGCGCAGTGAGGCATTCCTCACGGAAGGCCAGAAGCTTAGTCGCATCGGCAACTTTTCCTGGCTGGTAGCGACGGAGGAGATTAAGTGGTCAGAACAGCTTTATCGCATTTTCGAGTTTGAACTGGGTGTCCCTGTGACGTTCGAATTGATGGGATCTCGCGTTCATCCAGAAGACCTCCCGTTGATGTTCGACATGATCGGAAAGGCGCAACGTGGCGTTAGCGACTTCGAATACGAGCACCGGTTGCTCATGCCCGACCACTCGATCAAGTACCTGCACCTGATCGGCCATAGGAGTCGAGACAATCAGGGCCGCCCGGAGTACATCGGCGCGGTTCAGGACGTGACGCAGCGACGNNACGAGCCTCGGAGTGTTAACGGCGTCGATCGCACACGAAGTCAACCAGCCTCTTTCCGGCATCATCACCAATGCCAGCACGTGTCTGCGGATGCTCTCTGCCGATCCACCCAACGTCGAGGGCGCCCGAGAAACCGCCCGGCGCGCGATTCGCGATGGCAACCGGGCCTCTGACGTGGTCACGCGGCTACGCACGCTTTATAGCAATAAGGATCTTTCACCTGAGTCGATGGACCTGAATGAGGCGACTCGAGAGGTGACTTCGTTGTCGTTGAGTGAGCTACAGAGTAAGCGTGTGATTCTGCGGCATGAGCTTGCGGACGACCTCCCGCCCGTCATCGGCGATCGCGTCCAGCTTCAGCAAGTCATCCTGAATTTGCTGCGGAATGCTTCGGATGCGATGAGCGGAGTTGACGATCGCCCGAGAGATTTGCTGATCAGAACCGAATGCGATGAAGGGGATCGGGTGCGCGTTAGCGTGAAAGATACGGGAGTCGGCCTCACATCTCAGGCCGCTGACAAGCTCTTCGAAGCGTTCTATACAACGAAAAGCGATGGAATGGGGATGGGGCTATCGATCAGCCGCTCCATTATCGAGGCTCATCGCGGACGTCTATGGGCGACAGCGAACGATGGCCCAGGAGCCACGTTTGCATTCTCTATTCCTTGCAGGCGCGAGAGCGGCCGGGCCGACGCCGAAACTCGCGTCAACTAGACATATCCGTCGACCCGCACAGCAGGATGCGAGTCTGGTCCAAATACCAACACCCAATACCTAAGTACAATANNGCGAGTCGCTGCCTGATTTGCTCCGGGAGTTAGGCTATGCAACTCGCACTTTCTCGTCGGCAGAAGACTTTCTCGCCTCCGATTGTGTCGGCCAAACCAGATGTCTGATCCTCGACATTGCCATGCCGGGGATGACCGGGCCTGAACTTCAACAGGAATTGATTCGTCGGCGACAAACGATTCCGACCATCTTCATCACTGCGAATCGAGATAAGACTGTTCGCCCGCGGCTACTTGAGCAGGGTGCGGTGGAGTGCCTGTTCAAGCCGTTTAGCGACACGGCTCTGCTTGAGGCGCTCAATGCCGCACTTCGAACGAACTAACCATTCAAGTGCACTGACGATCCGCAGTCGCTTACGCGAAGGAGGGATATAAAATGATCTTAGCGCGCGCTCTTGGCGATGCAGTGGGGTCATCACCAATGTCGACGGTTACGCCTATTGTGTTCATTGTTGACGACGACGTCTCGGTGCGCGAGTCGCTGGAATTGTTGATTCAGAATGAAGGCTGGCAGGCCGAGACCTTCGCATCCGCTCAAGAATTTCTCGATCACCCGCGAGCTGCTCTTCCAAACTGTCTCATCCTTGACGTTTCTCTTCCGGGCCTCAACGGTCTAGAACTGCAGCAGCGGGTGGCCGCCGAGCGGACCGACATGCCGATCATCTTCATCACGGGCCACGGTGATATCCCGATGACAGTCCGTGCCATGAAGGCGGGCGCAATTGAATTCTTAACGAAACCTTTCAGTGATGAAGCGCTCCTGAACGCGATTCGGCAAGCGCTCCAACGTAGCCGCCTTGCGCTTAGCCACGAAGCGGACATTCGGGAACTCCGGAACTGTTACACATTACTCACCCCTCGCGAGCGGCAGGTTATGGCGTTGGTCGTTTCCGGCCTGTTGAATAAACAGATTGGTGGTGAGCTCGGCATCAGCGAGATCACAGTGAAAGCGCATCGAGGGCAGGTCATGCAGAAGATGAAAGCCGACTCTCTCGCCTCGCTAGTGAAAATGGCAGCCAAGCTTCGTTCCGCACGTCCGCCCGACTCTGGCACTACCCCCACCGCTTGATCACGTCGAGGGACGCCCCCTTCGAGAGGTCGTCCTTACACTCTGTGGCAACTATTGACCAGCGCTCTTCACGTGCCGCAACAGGCCAGATTTCTCTTCGGCAAGTTCACGAGGCTCGGCGTCTTTTCGCCGACCCCAATCGCGAACTTCAATCCCATGTGTCCACGATCAAAATGCGTAGGCGCCAACGCGATCAACTGATGCGAAGGTATTGATCGATACCATCGTCCAATAGACTCGTCTCCCAGCTTCTGGCTTAATCGCAACTGTGTATCGTTCGCTGGTCACCAGATGAACACACTTTGGGACGCGCTCCATCGTGCT
>PMUM01000155.1 GCA_003166855.1 Acidobacteriaceae bacterium
CAGCCAGGGTCAGGTCGCCTTCGTTCTCGCGGTCCTCGTCGTCGACGACAATGATCATCCGGCCCGCACGGACTTCCTCGATTGCTTCGGGGACGTCGGTAAACGGAGTCTGGGGGCTCATATTGGGGCGATTTTAGCAGAGGCAAGCCCACTCTCCCTGAATCAAAGAAAATCCGTGATCCTCCCCGACTCCGTAGAGAAGGCTCAAGCAGGCATGCGACCTAGCCGGCCAGTTCCCGTTCGGCACCACGGAACAGGGCTCTCATGGCGCGGATAACCCAGTGCATCAGCAGCACGATGATCACGACGAAGATTGTGGCAAGAGTTCCCGCCACGTACGGGTGGCGCGTGGCCAACCAGGTCAGCCCGATGGCAAGGACATCTTCTCCCATGCTCAGCGTGATGTTCGAAAACGGTTCGGGCGAAGGCGTCACTGCCGCGCGCGCTGCTGTCTTGCCGCTGTGCGCGATGAAAGCGACAGTTGCTCCCAACAGCGCGGCCAGCAGTTGGTGCTCGGGACTGAGTTGGCTGGTCGCCCGGTAAGCCAGCAGTCCAGCTACAGGGACGCGGATGAATGTGTGCAGGGCATTCCAGATCAGGTCGAAGGCGGGGATCTTGTCGGCGAAGAATTCGATCACAAAGAGCGCGGTGCTGGCGGCGATGACCGGCCATCCCGCGAGCAGCAGCAGTCCCGGTGGGAGCGGGAGATGTCCGAAGCGGGCCAGCAGTCCGAGGACGGCGACCGTCGCGTACAGATTCAGTCCGGCCGCGAAGCCGATCGCGGCCAGCAGCGAGAACAGTTCCGCAGGCGGGATTTGCAGGACGTTCAGCATGCGTTGGGGAAGACATTATCACGAAGAATGTGGGGCCGTCCGCCTTCGGCCGTCCGCCGGGCAACGCCCGGCGAAGAGCAGCTCCGATTCACCGTGCATCCGCAACTCGTCGCACTTCTCCAAATACAAAGGGCCGCTCCTTTATCTAAGGAGCGACCCTCAAAATGCCGCTACCGCTCTGGTTACAGAGTGGACTCGATCTCGAAGCCCCAAGCTTCCAGAAGAGGCTCAGGGATATATTTCGAGTTCTTGTTACGGCGCGCCCACTCGCGCAGGCGGGTCGAACGCAGGTACTGGTCGGGGGAGAGCTTGTACTCGCGCACAACCTGTTCGAATTCGGTGATGGTCGGGGTGATCGGCCCGATCGGCTCAGGCTTGCCCCAGTTCGGATTTCCGCGTCGCTTGGCCATGAAAAATGCCTTTCCACTTAAGGGGATGAAACTGCAAAAACCGCCTTACAAACTTTCCCTATCTATATGATTCTCCGAGTGGTCTTCGGGATTCAGCTTCAGGATGCGAGCTAGCCGGAACACGGGCTCACCGCAGACAGAACTAGGACCTTAGACTGATCCGCAGCCAAATCTAATCGGAGACTCAACATCTTACAGTCAATTTCTCCCGCAAGTCAATGGAAATTTCCTCCCGTAGCCGTGAGCTCATCAGACTCAAGCGCATGGAAATAAGGCAGTTACGGCGATTCGTGCGAGGATTCGGGGCGCCGTCCGCTCAGTCCTAGATGGCGCTTTTGGAAAAGGATGGCAATCCCCTTCCAATCTTGCGGTATTAGTGCGCTCCGATATCAAGTTGGGGTTGCAAGGTCTTGCAGATTACGGCCGTAACCCCTTCTCGCAGCAGAAAGTTGATCGCATCGGTCGATGGACATAGAGTGCAAAGAGGGAGTCACGTAGGTCGCCCGCGCCTTGCGCCCGCGGGAAAAGGCATTCGACCCGGTTGTCGGATCCCAGAGTTCTTAGGAATCAGGTCCTAGCCATGAGTCTGAAATCGTTGGTGCTGTGTTCGGACGAGAAGATCGTGCGAGTCCTGCGCCGTGTGCTGGGTGATCTGGAAATTGATGTGGAGTTGTGTGCCGATTCCGACGGCGCCTTGCGCAAGCTCACACGCCAGCGCTTCGAAGCGATCATCGTCGACGTGATGGACGACGGCGCAACAGAAGTGCTGCGCAGTGCCCGCAACGCTCCCTGTAACAAGCAAGCGGTGGCGGTTGCCATTGTCGATCCGATCATCGGGCTGAAGGCCGTGTTCGAGATCGGAGCCCACTTCGTCCTGTACAAGCCGGTTTCGATCGAGCGCGCAAAGTCGAGTTTCCGCGCGGCGCGGGCGCTGATGAAGAGTGAGCGGCGGCGCAATGCGCGGGTCGCCGTGCAGATTCCGGTTGTGCTGCGCAGCACCAGTGTGGGCAGCAATATGAAGGTCACCACCATCGACTTGAGTGAGGGAGGCATGGCGGTCAGCCTGCCCAACCGGCGCCGGCCGAGCGGACGCTGGCAGATTGCCTTCTCCTTGCCGGGAACGCAGAAATCTCTCGAACTCCCCGCCGAGTTTGCCTGGGAAGGGGCGCGCGATCAGGCGGGTCTGCGCTTCCAGAACATTTCTCCCGAGGCCACTCACCAGTTGCAGGAGTGGCTGAAACAGAATTCTCCCGAAGTCGAGCAGGACGATCCACCGATCCGCTGCCAGCTGACGGATCTGAGTTTGGGGGGATGCTATCTGGAAATTTCATCGCCCTTTCCGGCGTCGAGCCGCGTAACGTTGTCAATGCGGGCCGGCAGTGTGGAGGTGCGCGCCCAGGGCGTGGTGCGGATCATGCATCCGGACAAGGGTATGGGCGTCGAGTTCACCCAGGCGACACCCGAGCATCGCGCAGCCGTGGAGAAATTCCTGGAAGTGCTCAACGAAAATCGTTCGCTGATGCCCGAGTTGCTGGTCGAGCCGCAAGGACTGGAATCGGAATCGAGCGCGCAAAAACCCTCCGCGGACGTGGACGATCCCCTACTGCATCTGTTCTACGGTGAGTCGCTCACCCCCGAACAATTCCACGAAGCCATGCACAAGCAGCGAGCAGCCCCGCCCGCCGCCACCGGCAACGCAGCGGCAGCCGCTCACGCCTAGACCTGCAAGCCGCGTTACTTTCCTCCCGACAATCGCCGTGCGGCATCCCTTCGCTAGAATAAAGCGCGAGCCGGGATGGCAAAATTGGCAGACGCAGGGGACTTAAGAGTCGATAGATGTGCTCTACTATTGATGGACATAGCCGAGTAAGCCGCGCGCGGGCGTGGCGGAATGGCATACGCAGCGGACTTAAGGAAAACTTGAGTGCTCGTC
>PMUM01000057.1 GCA_003166855.1 Acidobacteriaceae bacterium
TTATACCGCAATGAATAAGAACCTGAAACTCATCACGCTGGCAGCCGTAGCGCTGGCGCTTTTCTCCTCAGTGGGATGTGACAAGCTGAGGGCGCGCGATCAGCTCAACAAGGGCGTGGAATCTTACAAAAACAACCACTACGAGCAGGCCATTGAACACTTCCAGAAGGCGGTTCAACTGGATCCCAGCCTGATCAATGCCCGCATGTACCTGGCTACAGCGTTTGTGTCGCAATACATTCCCGGAGTGGATTCGCCCGATAATCTGCGCACCGCCCAGCAAGCCATCGACGAATATCAGAGGGTGATCGACGCCAATCCCTCTCGGGATCAGAAGGTGAACGCCGCCAAGGGCATCGCTTACCTGTACTTGAACGAGAAGAAATGGGACGATGCCAAGAAGTATTACCGCATGGCCTCGAACCTGGACCCGAACGATCCCGAGCCTTATTACTCCGTCGGCGTGATCGACTGGACCGCCTGCTACCAGCCCCGCATGGAGGAACGCGCCAAGCTGGGCATGAAGCCGGAAGAGAACCTGAATCCCAAGAACAAGGATCAGGCGAAGGTCTGCGCCGAGCTGAAGGTGAAGAATGCGCCCGCCATTCAGGAAGGCATCGAGAGCCTCAACAAGGCAATCCAGATCCGTCCCGACTATGACGACGCCATGGCGTACCTGAATCTGATGTTCCGCGAAAAAGGCGATGTGGAGTGCGACGATCTCGCCGCCCGCGCCGAAGATCTGAAGACTGCGGACCATTGGGTCGACGAAACCCTGCGCGTGAAGAAAGCGAAGGCCGAGAAAGCCGCGCAAAACCAGGCCGGCGGAATCACTATGGAGAAGTAGCCGCTAGTCTTCGTTTCGAGACTTCAGCCTCCTTCGCGCAAGTGAAGGAGGCTTTTCCATTTCTTAGCCTCGAACCTCCGGAAGAATCACAACGCAAGTGCAATCGGAGCGGGCGCCACAACTTGCTGAAGAACCCGGTTTTGGGTGGCGCAGCGCTTTGAGCGCTGCGATAGAGCGTTTCTTTTTTGTTAGGGCTTTAGAGAGTGCGTGAGAACCGGATTTCTGGGAGAACGGTGGAACAAACACCACAAAACTCCAGCCGCGAAGCGGCGGCATGTGATAGCCCGGNNGACGACACCAGTTCTCACGCACACTCTTTAGCCCCTGAGCGTGCGCGGACCCGTCGACCTATTCCCTGCTGTAAAGCCGGACTTCCACCTTCGCGAACTGCCACCTCTGCACCTTGGGAAACGACTCCGCAAGAATCTCCGTGAGCGTCACGGTCGTGGCATCGGGACTCCCCGCGGGTCCGTTGTTCATCAGCATGATCCACACCCGCGGGTCGCTGGGCGCCGCCGCTCGAAGAAAATCAGCGGTCGGCTTTCCCGTGAAGTCGCGGTAGTCGAGCCCCATACTGTGATGAGGGAACAGAATCTCAGGTCCGAATTGGGCCGTGAACGTGGAGCCGGCCGTATTCTCCCCAGAGCGTTGCGACCGCACAAATTCGTAGGGAATGCGCGTCGCCGCGATGTGGAAGACGACAGCATCGCCCGGCTGCGCGTGATCGAGAATGAAGCCTGCCGCGGCCCCTGAGGCGTCCCGCTCAGTGTCGAAGTCGTTTGCGTAGACGAACAATACTCCCTGCATGCACAGAAGCAGGATCCCGGTCAGAGCCACCGTCAGCAGCCATGATTGCCGCAGACGCACCAGGCCCGCGGCCACCAGGATCGACAGCGCCGGCAGGCAGAAGATCATATAGCGACTTAAGAAGACCGGGCGCGCGAACGAGAGCAGAACCGTCAGCAGGACAGGAAACACCAGCCAGAGAAGCAGAAATTGGCAACGCCAAACTTCCCAGGCCTGGCCGCGCGTCCAGAGCGATTTTCCCAAAGGCCATACGGCCACAACGCAAGCTACGCTGCACAGCGCCAGCAGAGGCCAACCGTTAGCTCCTGCCAGGTGCTCGAAGAACTCGAACAGATCGCGGAAGCCCGGCCTTTGAATCCAGCGGATCGGTCCGGCACCAGTCTTGGCCACAAACACGAGCAGAGGAAGCACGGCGACGCCAATCGTGATCCAGACGCGCCGCAGTTGGGCAGACAGCTTTGCTCCGGATCGCTCTGTACACCCCTCATCACTTCCCAGCCAGCGCATGGTCAGCCAGTGCGCCGCCAACAACAGCAGCGCGTAAAAGTGTGCGTAGACGGCCAGAATGCTGACCAGCACATAGCCAACGCGGTTGCGGCGCACAGGCTCGCGTATGAAGGCAATCAAGAATGCCGAGGAGAGCGTCGCCAGCAATAAGAAGAGAGCGTAGCTGCGCGCTTCCTGAGCGTAGCGAACACTGTACGCATTGAACGCCAACAGGGCGGCCGCGACCAACGCCACTCGACCGTCATAGAGCAGCCGGGCCAGCCAGTAAATTGCCGGAATCGTGGCCACCGCAATCACGACCGAAAGGCTGCGAATGTAAAACTCGCTGTGCCCAAACTGCAGCCACATCCTCAGCAGCAGGTAGTACAGCGACATGTTGGCTTCGCGCCACCACAGCAGGTGCAGGAAGTTGCCCCCACTGATCCGCGCGACTTCTGCGCTGAACGACTCATCAAACCAGAAGGGCTTGTACGCGAGGCACTGCATCCGAATCACGACGCCGAGGACTAGCAGCATCGCGAGCGTCAGCCAATGGGCCCAGCGATCCACGCTGGATCGGAACGGTGTTCGGAACGACAATCGGCATGGTGAATCGCTCGTGCTTTGGTTCACCGCGGCTTCGGATGGACGCATGCTGGGTTCGGACGACAACGAATTCCAGATGATACTATGCTAGGAAAGTGCTGAATTTGCTGGTATTTTGAGGCGGAGTGTTGGCTCCCAAGCCATGACTCACAAGATATGACTGCAACATCCCTTGCGATGAACGACACGTCTCCCCCGGAGCCTCACGCGGCCGTGAGCGCTCGCTGGCAAGGATGCGTGTCGGTGCTCGTCCCGGTCTATAACGAAGCTGCGCACATCGACGAACTGCTCAACGCGATTCATGCCTCACCGGTAAAAAAAGAAATCATCATCGTCGACGATGGATCGACTGATGGCACGCGCGAAAAGCTGAAGGCTTTGCCTCCGATCGACGACGTCACTGTTGTTTTCCACGAGCGAAACTGCGGCAAGGGAGCAGCCATTCGCACTGCCCTCGCCTACGCCCACGGTGAGTACATCCTCATTCAGGATTCCGATCTGGAATACGATCCGCAAGACTATGCCGCATTGCTGCGCCCGCTGGAAAGCGGCACGGCGAATGTAGTCTACGGGGTCCGCCCCGATCGTCCCGAGCGCGGCCTGCGCTTCTTTCTCGGCGCAAAGCTATTGACTCACCTGACCAACGTTTTGTACGGTGCCGGCATTCACGATGAAGCTACCTGCTACAAAGCCGTTCGCCGCTCCCTGCTGGAGCGCATACAACTCGAATGTCGCCGCTTCGAGTTCTGTCCCGAAGTGACCGCCAAGCTTTGCCGCATGGGCGAGAAAATCGCCGAGGTCCCCATCTCTTACAATCCGCGCTCCGCCGTCGAAGGGAAAAAAATCCGCCATTCCGACGGCTGGCAGGCGATCTGGACCCTGATCCGTTACCGCTTCATTCCTTGCCGCCGCTGGCTCCGCCAAAACGAAGAAACACCCCAGGCCCCATTCGCAGTGAGTTTCTCGCGTCTGCCAGACTAAATCGGTTACGGGTGCCCCGCCCTTGTCGCGTTTTCTGCGACAGGGTGGGGAATTTGATCTTTCCACGTCATGCTCTGTTCTTAGTCTTTTGTGAGATTTTTTTGAGGGTATCCCCCTCCCCCTCCATTTTGCTCATGGCCAGTGTTTATGCGGGTTTCCGCGATCACGAGTGCGCAAAGTGCGTTTTGATCCTTTATTTCAAATAGCTTACGGGTAAAATCTTCACAACAAAGCACTTAGTCTTGTCTTCGGCAGTCGCTTCCGCTGTCTCCGCCTTGACCATGTTCTGCTTATTCGTTTTTGAACGCAAGGTCAGATGTCACAACGGGGCTGTGGATAATTTGCGCGAGTGGACTGGCCCTAAAAGGGCCTTAGCAAGGTCCCCTCAATGTGGCCCTCAAAAAAGTGTTCGTGAGAACGTGTGCCGTCGCAAGGGGGACTCAGGTTTATTTCCAATTTCTCCCGGCACTTCCGTGC
>PMUM01000284.1 GCA_003166855.1 Acidobacteriaceae bacterium
GCTAACTCTGCAGCTCCTGCAAGACGTGCGTTTTGAATATTCGATCCCCAGCCGAGTGATTTGCTCGGAGGTGGCTTTGGATTGGTATTGACTTGGGGCGTTTCCTGGGAACCAGACCCCACCTTGTACGTTTGCGCTCGGACGGAGCAGGCAAACGCGATGACAAGCACAGACACGCACACGGTCTTCGGGTATCTCAGCGCGAAACTCAAAGCGTTACCACCGGATCAGTTACTTGCAAGGTCTTCGATTCGCGAAAAGCCTTCCGCGTTGGCTGGACGGGTCGTCTGATTTGCGCTGTCCCAATGGCTTGGGAGGCCGCCCCGTCGATACAACCCGGATGGACGACCTCGAATCCAAGACCAACCAACCGAAAGGGAGATGTGCAGAAAACTGAGTCGATCGCACCTACACCAGGTCCGATACCGTTGAGCATGATCTTTCTGGCGGCTCTTGTCGTTCACTTGCCGCTACTCCTCATGAAGTTGCCGTTGAAGTCGTACGATGCGAATTTCCATATCTTCTTCGCATCTCACTACCTGCACAATTGGTTCGACCCCTGGAACCCCAAGTGGTATGCGGGCTTTTCACAGACCACATATCCTCCTTTGCCGCAGCAGTGGCTGGCGTTAGTCTCGCGGGTCCTTGGGTTGGACATGGCATATATGGCGATTCAGTTCGTCGCGATTTTGCTTCTGGCATTGGGCGTTTATCGGTTTTCGCTGCTTTGGGTAGATCGACGGGCGGCGGCGTTTGCGGCGCTGGCGAGCGTGTTTCTCGGCTCAGAATGTTTTTTGATCTATTCCGCAGGGCAGTTGTCGACTACATTTGCGGCGCCTCTTTACCTGAACGCCCTGCCTTACCTTTTCCAGTGGGTCCGGCACGGCAAGTGGCGTGCGTTTCTTAAAGGCGGAGCGCTCTTCGTGGCTGCTGCCGCGGCGCATCATGCCACGCTCCTCTTCGGATCCTTCTTGTTCGCAGTGCCGGTGCTTGCGCTGGTGATCTTCGACCGGCGAGATGGCGAGCGAACCTCCGCTCCGGCGTTCGTTCTGCGCACCGGTATCATTGTGCTGATTGTCGGTGCCGCGGTTGCGTTGGTACTTCTTCCGTTCTGGATCGCACTGATTCACTATCCGGTCACTCAGACTCCCATCCCACACCCGAGCCGCGCGAATTACCTGCTGAGTCCCCAGTGGGGCCTGAACTACTTCGTGGTCCCTTATGGCGCCTTGATTCTGGCCCTGCCGTTCATCTTGCTGAGAGGTTCTTCCATCGCTCGACTCCGCCCGTTGCTCATCGGTTTCTGGCTGGCATTCCTGGTGGGACTCGGAGGAACCACACCCGTAGGCCGACTCGTGTTGGGCCGAGCCTTTGACGTACTGACGATGGAGCGTTTCAGCTATTGGGCAACGCTGCTCGCGCTACCTTTTGTTGGGCTTCTGGCCACAGAACTGATCGACCGATTTCGGTTGCGAGCAGTCGCAGGTTTAACCACGGCGGCGGCGCTGAGCTGTGCTCTGGCGGTGGCCTGGGCAACCTATCGGCCCGCGGATGCCGCAGATTTCAAGGTCGACACAGTGGCCTCCTGGCTGAATCGTGACGGTCACGATCGCTACCGCTATATCACCCTGGGATTTGGCAACAAGATTTCGCGACTGGCGGTGCTGACGGACGCCAGTAGTGTAGATGGTGAATGGAATTCCGGCCGCATGCTGCCGGAATTGACTCAGTTCGGCGGAGGCGCGCTCACCAGTTCGAAATATTTTGGCAAGCCAGGCCTCGACGCCCTGAGCGCGATGCTTCATCACGCCGACCGCTATGGCTTGAAATGGGTGTTCGTAAGAGATCCATACTACGAGCCTCTCCTGGTCTTCGCCGGCTGGCGCAGAGTGGATGATCTTGAAGACAAGACAATCACCATCTGGAGCAGAGAGGATGTAGCACCTGCCGTTCCAGTCAACGCGCCACAGATCCCTCCGCGGTGGCAAGGGCTCATTTGGGGCATCCTCCCCATCGGCAGCAGCATTCTCGCGATGTTGGTGGTGCTGATTCCAGAGAGACGATGGCAGAGACGCCGGGTCGTTGAACCGTCCACTGCCCGTGAGAATCGCGTCCTTGAAAGGGTCGCCTCATGAACAACGGACGCCTCCTCGCAATCGTCATCGCCTCGGTTACAGGGGCACTCATCGTGGTGGGTACGGTTTGGCCTGTTCCGTCCGCGAAAGCCATGGCCGGTTCCGGGGCCAGCTTGCTGCGTACGTCTTCGTCGCCGCAAGCGGCTGTCGAGAATCTGGCGGACGATATCGGCCGCCAAGCTTGGGGAAACGCGTATTCCAGTCTTGCCAACAAAAGCGAATTCACGGAAATGGAGTTCGTGCGCGATTTGAAGGGAAGCTACCCTAGCCTTCGCACTTACGCGACTCTCGATAGCTTCGACCTCCGGCCCTTGCATGCCTCCCCCGACGAAGCCCAGATTCAGCTCAAATTGCGGTGGTCGACCGTGGTAGGAGCGTTCCTGGACACACGCGACCTGCGAGTGGTTCGAAATGGGGACCGTTGGGGCGTGTTGTGGCCGATCGTGAAAGAACCTCGAGTGCCGCCGCAGGTGATCCCTGTGACCTATCTGCGCTGGGACGTGATCTACCGCGGCGCGGAAGATGACTGGGGATCTCAAGATGTAGAAGCGCCGCACGTGCGTATTGTGGATATGCATCCCGTGGACCGCGCCGGCGGAGTGGTCATCATGGGCGAACTTCTGAACGAGGACGTCGTCCCCGCCTTTGTGACGGTCAGAGCGACGCTACTGGCGAAGAACGGGTCTGCGATCGCGACAGAAGACAGCTTCGACAAGATTTCTCACGTTCTCTTGCCCAAGCAGGTCACTCCTTTTCTCATTGCGTTTCACGACGTAGCGCTATCCGAAGTAGACAGTGTTCACATGGAGCCGTCGTCAACCTTGATCGCGGCTTCGGCGGATCCTGTGATCGAGATTGAGGATCAGCGCCTGAGCCCGGCGCCCAAAGCTTCGTTGATCGGAAAACTTGTCAATCAGAGTGGTCAGGCCGTTAGCGTGGCGCACGTTCTTGGGACGTTCTATGACAAAAATGGCCAACTGATATGGGTCGCGGACCAATATGTCGACCGCGCACTATTGCCTCAAACTCCGGTTTCCTTTGCCATGTCTGTTCCGGCGGACATCGCCGTCAAAGTCAGTAGCGAGCGTGCGATCACAACTTCGTACAGTTCGGGCCGGTTCCAATGAAATCCAGATTTACATTCTTGCTGGGCGGTTTAGTTCTTGCCGCAATGCCGCTAGCGTTGGCGCAAACCGGCGGCCTGCGCTTGCCCAAAACTGTCGAAGCGGGTAGCGGGTTCTCGGTCCAAAGCAGCGGAAGCGGCAAAGCGGTTCTCTACATCGTGGGGCCGGGGCAGGTTTTGCGACGCAATGTACAACTAGGAAATGCGACGCTCTTTGCTCCTGGAGATCTCCACAATGCCGGCCACTATCTAGTCGCTCTGGTGGGAGACTCCTCCACGGAAGACGGCGCGTTCGATGTTATCGCTGCGAGTCCACCAGCGGCGTTGAGTTTTCTCGCTAAGCCCTCCCGTCTTGCGGTCAACTTGCACGAGGGCATCAGCGGCGTCGTATACGTCTTTGACACCTTTCAGAACCTGGTCCTGACGCCTGCGCAAGTCTCGTTTCAGCTGTCAGGCATTGCTGGTGCTGTGCAGACGCGGACGGCGCTGACACACAATGGCGTGGCTTGGACAAAGATGAATTCCGCCGCCAAGGAAGGCGCTTCCCAGTTTGTAGCTCGAGTTGGGGACGCTGCCAGCACACGCGTGATACAGCAAGTTCCAGGCGATCCCTGCCACTTACGGATGAGCGCTAAGCCGTCGGGTCAGAGGCTTGCGGTGGAAACGGAGCCGGTACGCGACTGCAGCGGCAACGCTCTGCCAGATGGAACGATTGTCACCTTCACGGAAACCTATAAGGGCAGCGAATCCACGGTTGATGTCCCCCTCAAACGAGGGGTCGCACGCACGGATATGCCAGCCTACAGCGGGGCAAAAATCTCGGTTGCGACCGGAGTTTTGATAGGGAATGAAATTCGCTGGGAAAAATAGCAATGAAACGGCCCATCTTTGTCGTGTGCTCACTCTTCGTGGCGATGTTTGCCCTTGGCTCTGACCCACCTGCCGTCCGCATTGAACCTGCGGATTCGGTCGGGCCACGGCCTCTGGAGAAGCAAACTGAGACCGCGGTGATTCGTGATTATCTGCAGGCGTGGCGCAGTTTCAGCGGTGCGTTCGAGCAGAATCGGGTCGATCTGCTCGATCGCGAGTTCACCGGCATCGCCAAAGAGAAACTGGCAGACACGATTCGGGAGCAAGCAAAGTTGGGGATTCATACACGCTATCGAGACACAGCACACGATGTTCGTCTGGTTTTTTACTCACCAGAAGGACTGTCGATTCAATTGGTCGACATGGTGGAATACGACGTTCAAATCCTCGATGGCCAAAAGGTCCAGACAACGCAACACGTTCGAGCGCGCTATGTTGCGGTATTGACGCCGACCGAAGTGCGGTGGAAGGTGCGCATCTTCCAGGCTGAGTCCGAATGATCTGCTTATTTCGAATTCGACCCCGAATTCTTCACGACAGCAAATCTGTACATGCACGAAGACCAAGCACTGTTCTGTTTTTGGGACCGCCTCAAGGAGCCGCTAGATGATCTCAGTCGTGGTACCTATTTTCAATGAAGAGGAAATCGTAGAGCTATTTCATGCGGCTCTCACGGACTCGATGAAGGAAGAAGCCTGGGAGGTCGTCTATGTAAACGACGGCTCCACAGACTCGTCCCTGAAACTGCTGACAGATATGCACGCCAAGGATGCGCACGTCGTCGTGGTAGATTTGTCGCGTAACTGGGGGCACATGGGGGCCATCTCTGCGGGCTTGCAGACTGCGATTGGCGACGCGGTTGTCTTAATGGACGGCGATTTCCAGGACCCGCCAGAGGTTGTGCCGGAATTGGTCGCTGCCTGGCGGAATGGCGCACAAGTCGTAACCGCCGTAAGACGGAGCCGGCAAGAACGGCGTCGAATCCTAGCCAAGCTGTTTCCGATCTTCTATCGCTTGCTGGGAGCACTCTCCGACTTTCCCATTCCGCTCAATGCGGGGATCTTCGGCCTTCTTGATCGACAAGCGGTCGACTCGATCAACTCACTGCGGGAGGGCAGCCGATACCTGCCTGGACTGCGTGCCTGGGTTGGTTACAAGACAGGCGTCGTTCTCTACGACCGGCAGGACCGTGCGGGCGGCGAAGGCAAACTCACGTTCCTGAGCCGGATCAAGTATGCGATGGACGCGATTACCAGCTTCAGCTACAAGCCGCTCCGCCTCAGCTTCGGGTTAGCGGGATTTGCAGTCTCGGTTGCTGTCATTTTGGCGATATGCACCATTTTTTCGAAGAGCGCCGTGAATCCATTAGGCTACGGTATCGCGGCGGCTGTCTTTCTGGTAGGCGGATTTCTGCTCCTGTCTGTGGGTGTGCTTGGGGAATATCTTGGACGAGTGTACGACGAGGTGCGCAGCCGGCCTCTCTCGATCATCAACAAGGTTTACGATGCTTCGCGGGAGAATTCCGATCAAGTAGACTTGAGGCGCCGGGTAGGGGATCGAAAAAAGCCATTTCGGGTGGCTTAGAGTTTCACTGCCCCGGTCGCGATTGCGAGCCGGACTCGCACTTGGCTAATCCACGCTCAATTGCCGTGCCCTCTTCGTAGTCGTTCCAGGTTTCAACCAACAAGAAGGGCAGTGGACGATCAGCGGGGTAATACTGCCGCCACAACTTCATGGTATCCGCAAAGGTAGCGCCGCAGCGCTGAGAAATGTGCCGATTCAGGCCCCAAGAGGCTTTGCTGTCATCGAAACCCGTCCAGGCGGCTCCCACGGCAATCTTGTCAGGATATTTTGACTGCATTTTGCGATAGAAATCTCCCAGGTAATCCTCACCCCAGTTGCTGCCATCGGTTGCCCATCCCTTTTTTCCGGGATTGATCCATGCATAAAAACCGTCGAACGCAGATGTGAAAGGGCTTGATCGATCCTCGTAGATGAGCAAAGGTGGGTGGGCCCATTTGTCGGTCGCTGCCCGCACTCGATTCCAGTTGGTGTGCCCTCCCTTTGGAAAAATGAAGATCACAGGCCGTTCATTGTAGGTGAGATAGGCCTGACGGCCAGGTGCGTTTGGCGAAAGATATGTTTCGTTGAACTTGTTGAACGCCGCAAAAGCATCGTCCGTTGCCTCGGCTTCTTCTTCGTCGGTTTCGTCGTACATCATCGCAACGTGGAAGTTCTTCTCGGTGGCGATAGTCTGGATCAGAGCATAGCTGCGATCGATAAAAGGCTCGCGATCCCCGTACCAGTCCACCACGAACCCGGAGATTCCCAGCGCCTTGGCTTGGTCCATCTGTTTACGAATCACGGCCGGATCCTGGGAGGAATAGCCAACGTTGATGTGCCTGGGATGACCAAACCAGGGCTCATAGATGGCCAGAATTCGCGGTGAAGCGTCCGCTGTCGGCACACTCCGGCGGAGTTCCTGACGCAGGCCGGGATAGGCGCATCCCTGCAGCAGCAGAAACATCAAAGCAGAGATCACCCAGTAGCGATTCATCATAAGGTTCTGGACCTTAGAGGCTGTGCAAACACCCTGGGTTGTAGCGAGGACGGCAATTAAAGGCCGAGTGGGCCGGGCCGCAAGCAGCCTGATCGTTAGTTTTTGCATCAGAAGTGCTGCCAACAGTAGATTCCGTCCCTTTGCATTTCGCATTCTCACGCACCACGCTTGTCGATGATGGAGTTGTCCCCATACAGGTTTCGCTGGTTGGTGAGCCGGAGCCCCAAGAATTTGATTGATTCGAATTCGAAATCGAAGACTCTCCAAGCCCGCGTATTGTCGGGGAGTTTCGTATTGCTCTCCGCTTCAGGGCTTGCCACCGCGATTAACTTCGCCTACAACATTGCGGTTGCACGATTCCTTGGCCCTACCGGGTTTGGTCACGCTACGGCTGTTTACACTCTTCTTATCCTGATATCGGCCGTCACGCTTTCCTTCCAAATCGTTTCCGCAAAGGTTGTTGCACAACAGAGTTCTCTCGAGGGAAAAAGCGCAGTTTATCGAGGATTTCACCGGAGCGCTTGGGCGTGCGGCATCATCGTCGCGCTTCTTTTGCTGCTGTTTCAGAAAGTTATTGCGGACTACCTCAATTTGCCGAGTCCGGTGCTCGTGGTCCTGCTCGCAGTTGGAGTGGCGTTTTACGTTCCGCTGGGAACCCGGCGAGGATACATCCAGGGCGCCTACGGCTTCCATCGTCTCGGCGCCAATCTGGTCCTTGAGAGACTGGTTCGACTGGGTGGATCTCTCCTGCTCATCAT
>PMUM01000220.1 GCA_003166855.1 Acidobacteriaceae bacterium
CTGGCGGCCATAATCACGGCGATCACGGTCGTCGCTCCCCCGACCAGGAACGTCGTGACCCAACCCACGACCAGCAGTTCGTGTTCTCCCGCGTTCTTTCGGAACAACGACTGATATACATCCTTGGTGAGGATCCCAGATTTCACATTGAACTGAGCCGAAAGATTGGCCATGGTGGCGCTAAACATGGCAGCTAACATGATTCCGATCAGGCCATGCGGCAGCAACGTCAGGCTGGCGACTGCGTAAGCCGCCTCGCTGGCATTCGGTAGGCCCATCCGGGGAAGTTCCGGATAGACCACGCGCATCGCCATGGGCGGAATGAACCACAGGAAGGCCCCGACGAAAAACAATCCGCAGCACAGCAATGCGATTTTGCGCGCCGAACGCTCGTCGTCGACGCTGAAGTAGCGCTGTGCCATGGCGCTGGTGTTGTAGCCGAACGCGACCATGACCGTCCATGAAGCAATGTAGAGCCAGCCAAACTCTCCCGAAACATGCAGCGTTTTCATTTCCGGCGGCAGTGAATGCACCAGACCGCTCACTCCGCCTACGCGGGCGAGAGACATGACGACGAGAACCATGCAAAACGGCATGAGGATGGAGGCTTGCAGAAAATCGGTAACGACCACGGCCCACAGGCCTCCCAGAACGCAGTAAAAAACGATCAGTGCGCCGGCGCCGAGAATGGTCCAGGTCACAGGAAAACCGCAGGCGGAAGACACGAATAGGCTAAGGCCAAACAGCGTGCTGGCGCTGGTAAACAGCTGGAACACGATCGTAGTCCAGGAAAAAACCTGATGAGTCGCTGGGTTGAAGCGCCCCGAGAGATATTCCATCACCGTGGTGATGCGGCTGCGCCGCCAGCGCTTGGCGAACACGAAGTAGCCGAGCAGGAAACTTAAGGCGTTTCCGATGTAGAGCCCGATGGCTGCGATACCCGAGCGATATGCGACGCCGGCTGCCCCGGTGAACGTCCAGGCACTGAAGCCAGCCATGAAACAACTCAGGCCGGCCACCAGCCAGGGAATGCGGCTCCCACCCCGAAAATACTCTGCTGCACCCCGGTTGAAGCGCAGAACGTAGAAGCCCACACGCACCATCAGGAGCGCGTAGAGGGCGATGACCGCGTAGTCCACGAAGTTTGCGCCTGCCATAGAAAAGCCAGGCTTCCTTATACTTTGTTTTCCACTGAAATAGAAGACAAGAAACAACAAACGAAAGAACTAGTCGCTATCCGAATGCTATACTCGGTCCCGCCATGCCCAGTCCTTCCCTTCTGATTAGTGCTGGAGAAGAACTGTTTGCATCATTTTTCTCTCGGCAAGAACAACGGCGCTTGAGCCGTCTATTCCGATGGGAACGGCAAGGGACCAGCAAACTCACCGCGGATTTCAGGAAATGCTTGAGCACAGCACAGGCGCTGGTGACGACCTGGGACAGCCCCCATCTCGGCGACGACTTGCGCCTCCTAGCTCCGCAACTGCGGATGATTGCGCACTGCGGAGGCGAAGTGAAATCGCGCTTCTCGCGTTCTTTATTCAAACGCCTGACCATCACCAACGCTCCCGCCCCCATGGCGCGCGCCACTGCTGAGATGGGCGCCGCTCTGCTTTTGTATTGTTCACGCAACGTAGACTTCTATCGTTCCGAACTGCGAACGCGCTCGAACAAGATCTATGACGAAGTACATCTCCACGGTAGTTCCGAATCACTGATCGGGCAGACGGTAGCCATGATCGGCTTTGGCCGGATCGGTCGCGCACTCGTGGACTTGCTGCGAGGCTTCGACATCGAGTGGTTGGTTCATGACCCGTACGCCCCGCGCTCTCTATCGCGGCAGTATCCCGTGCGTTTCGTTGGCTTACAGAAGTTGCTACCCCAGGCTCGGTTGCTAGTCCTAACAGCGGCGTTGACCGAACAGACCCGGGGCCTGCTGGGTCGGCAGAATCTGTCTCACCTTCCGGACGGCGCTTGTGTCATCAACATTGCCCGTGGTGGCCTGCTCGACCTGGACGCTCTCAGGACCCAGGTGCAGCGCGGGCGGCTGCGTTGTGCCCTCGACGTGACCGATCCGCAGGAACCGCTTCCCACGGGAGATCCGTTGCGGTCCATGCTAGGCGCGATCGTTACCCCACATATCGCGGGGAGTGGACGGCGAGTGAGGGAAGGCATCGCGCGCGTGGTATTGGATGACCTGGAAAGATTTTTCAGCGGCAAGAGAGTTGAGAATCGGGTGACAACTTCCATGCTGGACCGGATGACGTGAGCATGAGAGTTTCATTCTCAACGCTCGCCTGCCCGGACTGGGCGATGCCACAAATCATCGCGATGGCCGCGCGCGAGTGCTATGACGGCATTGAGTTGCGTTTTGTGCAGGGCGAAGACTCGCTCTGGAAGTTGCCGGTCTTTTCAGGAAAGGAACTGGCATCCACCAAACGCACATTAGCGGATCACGCTTTGACAATCTCGTGCCTGGATACAAGTTGCCGATTTCATTCGCCCGATGCCGCCGAACGCGGACGCTGGATCGCCGAAGGACAGCGGATGGCAGATCTGGCCGCGGAATTGGGTGCACCGGGCCTGCGAGTTTTCGGTGACACGATCCAGCCCGGAGCGGACCGCGCTTCCACGCAAAGCTGGATCGCGGAGTCCATGCGGGAATTGGCGGAGATCACCGCCGCAAGAGGAGTCGAGATCTGGATCGAGAATCATAGTGACTTTGCGGCTGCGGGTGAGACTGCGGCAATCCTTGAGCAAGCGGCGCCTTCAAAAGTCGGCGTGGTTTGGGACCCGGTGAACAGTTTTGTTGCGACCGAGGAGCGGCCCGTGGACGGTGCCGCGCGATTAGGAATTGCGATTCGCCATGTTCACATCAAGGATTTGCGGCACGATCGAGACGGCTGGAAATATGTCCTGACTGGCGAGGGCGTTTTTCCCTTGCTTGAATTGAAAGGGGCTCTGCACGATCTCCGATACGATCGCTTCCTTTCTTTCGAGTGGGAAAAGAAGTGGCACCCGGAAATCGCGGACGCCGATATTGCCCTGCCGCACTTCGCGTGCTGGTTTCGGAAGAACTTCGCATGACTGGCAGCGAGAAATTGCGCAGGTTGCATCCTGAGGATATTACGGCCGCGGCCCAGTTATCAGCGCAGGCGGGATGGAACCAGACCGAGGACGACTGGCGGACGCTGCTGGAACTTAGTCCCGAAGGATGTCTGGCAATCGAAGTGGACGGCGTTCTGGCTGCGACCACGACTCTGCTTTGTTATGGGCGCAGGCTGGCGTGGATTGGGATGGTTCTGACCAAGGCGGAATACCAGCGACGCGGCTTTGCCAGAAAGCTGCTGGCGCACGCGTTAGAGAATGCAGACAAGATGGGAATCGCAACGACAAAACTCGATGCCACCGATCAGGGCCAGCCAATCTACGAGAGTCTCGGGTTTCGCAGCGAGCAGGAAATCGAGCGCTGGTCGCGGCCGAGCGGGAATGCACAACTACCAGCCACCCTAACATCCGAGGAGGAACCGTGGCGCGATTTGGATTCACTGGTGTTCGGAACTGACCGTTCCCAACTCCTCGAAAGACTGGCGCGGCTCAACCCTCCGACATCAAGTTCGGAGTCGTATTTGTTTACCAGGCCCGGCCGCGTGACCGCGTACCTCGGACCGTGCGTCAGCAACGATCCAAGACAGGCTCGGCGCTTGATCGAGGATAGCGTACTGAATTCTCAATGTGTCTGGTCTTGGGACCTGTTCACGCGGAATCACGAAGCGGTGGCGCTGGCTCGCGATCTGGGATTTTCTCCCAAACGGCATCTCGTTCGCATGGCTCGTGGGAAGGAACTGCGCGAAAAGGAAAATGCGATTTACGCGATCGCAGGATTTGAACTGGGTTAACAGTGAAGATCAAAACAGAATCAGAATTGGAAGAATTGCTCTCGCGCCCGGACGAAGAGACTGCGTCGGCGATGGCGGCGCTGGACGGCGACCTTCTGATCCTCGGCGCGGGTGGCAAGATGGGGCCAAGCCTGGCCCGTCTTGCGCGGCGCGCTATTGACAAGGCAGGCGTCAAGAAGCGCGTGATCGCGGTGGCCCGGTTCACGAACGACAAACTGCCCTCCGCATTCGCTGCGAACGGGATCGAAACCATCGCCTGCGATCTGCTCGACCGTAGTGCGCTCGACAAACTTCCCGACATTCCCAACGTCATCTTCATGGCGGCCCGAAAATTCGGCACCTCTGGCGAAGAACATCTGACGTGGGCGATGAATACCTATTTGCCTGGCTTGGTCGCCGAACGCTACCGCAACTCTAGAATCGTGAGCTTCTCAACGGGAAATGTTTACCCGCTTCGTTCCCTGACAGACGGTGGAGCGCTGGAGACGACCCCGGTGGGTCCCGTCGGTGAGTATGCACAGTCGGCTCTGGGCCGCGAGCGCATGTTCGAGTATGGATCAATTCGATGGCACACGCCGGTCGTCATCCTGCGCCTGAACTATGCGGTCGAACTGCGCTACGGAGTGCTCGTAGATATAGGACGATCTGTATTCGAACGCCGTCCAATCGACCTGTGCATGCCGCGTATAAATGTGATCTGGCAGCGGGATGCGAACTCGTGGTGCCTGCGGTCCTTCGCCCACTGCCAGTCGCCGCCGTTGGTCCTGAACATCACGGGCCCCGAAATGCTATCGGTGCGGGAACTGGCACTCGAATTTGGCCAACACTTTGGCATCGAACCCACTTTTGTTTCCACAACGGAAGGTTCCAGCGCCCTCTTGAGCGACGTCAACAAGGCACGGGGCCTTTTCGGGAGTCTTACGGTGCGACCGAAGGAAATGATTGAATGGATTGCGAATTGGATTCGCGAAGGCGGTGCGGTGCTTAACAAGCCAACGCATTTTCAGACGCGGGACGGCAAATTCTGATGCAGTTGCGCGAGAAATTGCTTTCGGGCCTCGTAATTCCCGCCCATCCTCTGGCACTAAACTCTCAGCGCCAGCTGGATGAGCGCCGCCAGCGCGCTCTGACTCGGTACTATCTGGCCGCAGGCGCAGGCGGCATCGCCGTGGGAGTTCATACCACCCAGTTTGCCATTCGCGATCCCAAGTTTGGATTGCTGGAACCGATACTTGCACTGGCTGCCGAAGAGAGTCGCGGCAATGACCTCGTCAAGATTGCCGGCGTTTGCGGCAAACGCGAGCAGGCGTTAGTCGAAGTGGAACTCGCCGCCAGGTTGGGCTACAATGCCGCGCTGTTGAGTCTTGCCGATCTTAAACACGAAACCATTCCTCAGCTTCTGGAACACGCACGTGCCATTGCCAGCGTTATCCCGATTATCGGTTTCTACTTGCAGCCTGCCGTCGGCGGACGACTGTTGTCCTACGAATTCTGGCGCCAGTTTGTAGAGATTGAAAACGTCGTCGCGATTAAGATCGCACCGTTTAACCGCTATCAAACGCTCGACGTCGTTCGCGCTCTCGCGCAGTCAGGTCGCGCCCATGAAGTCGCTCTCTACACCGGAAACGATGACAACATTCTCAACGACCTGCTCACGAAGTTTGACTTCGGCTCTGAGCCGCTCCGAATCGCCGGCGGCTTGCTGGGGCATTGGGCGGTGTGGACCAGGAGTGCTGTTTCCCACCTCGCCCTCGCCAAGCAACACTCCGATTCCGTTCCCGGCGAACTGCTGACGCTGGCTCAGCAAATCACGGATGCGAATAGCGCCATCTTCGATCCCGCGCACAATTTTCAAGGCTGTATTCCGGGCATTCATGAGATATTGCGACGTCAGGGCTTACTCGAAGGGCGCTGGTGCCTCGATCCCAACGAGGAACTCTCTCCAGGTCAGAGCACGGAACTCGATCGCGTGTGCCGTGCGTATCCGCATCTTCAGGATGACGCATTCGTACAGGAGCACCTTGATGAATGGCTTGGCTAATATCGTGCTGTTGATGCTGTTTGTCTCGGGCGTGGCAGGAGGTTCGGACCAAGCCGTGATCGAGAGTATCTACGCAACTCAAGATGTTCCTTTGCATCTCGATCCCACGTCAGATTTCTGGCGTGCTTCACGCCCGGTTTACATGGACAAAGATGGTTTCGGGAAGATTGTTCCTCGGTATCGTACCGAGGTTCGGACGCGCTGGACGAAGAGCGACCTTTACTTTCTGTTCGTCTGCTCTTATGAGGAACTCCACCTTAAGCCTTCGCCAAATACTCAGAAAGAGACCAACGAACTATGGAATTGGGATGTCGCTGAAGTCTTCGTCGGCTCCGATTTTACGAATATCAAGCGCTACAAGGAGTTTGAAATCTCTCCCCAAGGAGAATGGGTCGATCTGGATATCGACCTCGGCAAACCGCACCACGAAGACGGGTGGGCCTGGAACTCCGGCTTCGAAGTAAAGGCGCGCATTGATCAAGGCACTCACACCTGGTACGGCGCGATGCGCATTCCCCTGGCGGCAATCGACGCGCGTCCTCCAGTCGTCGGAAACACGATGCGCATCAATCTATTTCGGAGTCAGGGCCCGCCTTCGTATCAGCAAGCGGTAACATGGCAGCCTCCGATGAACGACTCGTTTCACGTTCCTGAACGTTTTGGTTTGATCCGATTGGTGGAAAAGCCTGCGGAGAAGGAGTGATCCGCTTGAATACGTGGACTATCAACAGAGTTGTCCCGCTCAGCACGTTCGTAATTCTTATCATCATTCCGCAATTTGTTCTTGCAGCCGAACCCTATACCGTGACCGTTGAACACGGCGTCGCTGTGACCATGCGCGATGGCACCGTGCTTCGTGCCGACATTTATCGGCCCATGGCACCAGGAAGATTCCCAGTTCTTCTCACGCGAACTCCCTACGATAAACACAGCGACGGCGACGTCGATTTTGGCCATAAGGGCGCGGCCCGCGGCTACGTCGTGATCAACCAGGATGTCCGCGGA
Source organism: Acidobacteriaceae bacterium (assembly GCA_003166855.1). GTDB lineage: Bacteria > Acidobacteriota > Terriglobia > Terriglobales > Acidobacteriaceae > Sulfotelmatobacter. The sequence continues at coordinate 6,946 of PMUM01000220.1, forward strand.
CGCTACACATCGGACGGCGAATGGTATCCCTTTCTGCATGAATCGGACGACGGCTACGACACTGTCGAATGGGCGGCAGCGCTGCCTTATTCCGATGGCAGAGTGGGAATGTATGGAGGCTCGTATGTCGGGGCTACCCAGATGCTGGCGGCGATTGCACATCCGCCTCATCTCGCGGGAATATGTCCGGTCGTGACCGCGAGCAACTATCACGATGGGTGGACGTACCAGGGCGGCGCTTTTGAACAGTGGTTCAACGAATCGTGGACCTCAGGTCTGGCCCAGGATACTCTGAACCGCTTTGTGCGAAGTCACACAAATGCGCTGAACGGCATTGCTAAACTTCCTCTTACTCAATACCCGCTTTTCGAGTTACCCCAGGCATCCTCCGATACAGACTTGCTGCATTCTCTGGCTCCTTACTTTCTCGACTGGGTGGCTCATCCCGGTTATGACGAATATTGGAAGAGGTGGTCCATTGAGGATCACTATGCCGACATCAGCGTACCCTCGCTGACAGTCGCGGCCTGGTATGACATCTTTCTGGGCGGATCGTTACGCAACTACGTCGGAGTGAGGTTGCACAGCAAGAACGAAGCCGCGCGCCGTGGACAACATCTCATGGTCACAATCGGCGGCCACGCCGGTTCCAGCCGCAAAGTTGGCGATGTAGATTTCGGCCCTGCCCCCCCGTTTGATGAGGACGAAACTACTTTGAGCTGGTACGACTATCTTTTCAAGAACGTTGCCAACGATTTCGCGCATCCCAAGCCCGTAAGACTTTTCGTGATGGGCACAAACCAATGGCGCGAGGAGGAGGATTGGCCCCTCGCTCGTGCCCGCAATACAAGATACTTCCTGCGTTCGGACGGGCAGGCCAACTCAGCACGCGGCGACGGAGCGCTGGTGTCAGCAACTCCTCGCTCGGACAAGCCTGACCAGTACATCTACGATCCTGCAAACCCCGCGCCCACAGTCGGTGGTCCTTTATGTTGCGACTCCGGGCACCTCGGACCCGGACCCCGAGACCAGCGCGCAGTGGAAAGGCGCTCCGATGTCTTGGTCTACTCGACGCCTCCGCTGGAGCAAGATTTGGAAGTAACGGGGCCTGTTCAACTCGAACTCTTTGCCAAATCATCCGCCGTTGATACTGACTTTACAGCCAAGTTAGTGGATGTCGGGCCAGACGGATTCGCGCAAAACCTGACAGAAGGAATAGTTCGCGCGCGTTATCGCAATTCGCAGGAAAAGACAGAACTCATGAATCCCGGCCAGATTTACAAGTTCACTGTGGACTTATGGGCGACGGCCAACGTCTTCCGCAAGGGACACACGTTGCGACTGGAGGTCAGCAGCAGCAATTTTCCCCGTTTCGATAAGAACCTGAACACAGGTGACAACGCCGCTGTCGGGGGAAAGTCAGTACCGGCTATGAACACGATCTATCACGATGCGGAGCATCCCTCGGCACTGATTCTTCCGATCTTGCCGACCACCTGAGCGATAAGACCAAAGGACTGCCTCGCGGTCCGTAACCGTATCTCGGGAGATTCCATGCTGCACAATAAGCCGAAATGCATCTTTCTTGCCCCGGCACCCCGGATTGTGTCCGACATTTTTGATGAGAACGACCTGCTTCGCTTGCGCGCCCTTGGAGATGTGGTGATTCACGAACGTAGCCCCGTCACAGATGCAATCTTCGAAGAGAACGCCGCGAAAGCAGAAATCATCATCGGCCAGATTGACCTGCCCGAGGCACGCCTCAAGCGTGCCACGTCGCTCAGAGCAGTGTTCAATGTGGAGGGCAATTTTCTTCCTAACATTGACTACGCCTACTGCTTTCGGCACGGCATACGCGTTCTTAATATAAGTCCGGTATTCGCCGAGCCCGTTGCGGAAGCGGCGTTGGGCATGGCCATTGACCTTGCCCGCTGCATCACCCGGTCTGATCGCCATTTTCGCCAGGGTACCGAGCAATATGGTTTGTCTGCAAACAGCGAGGCGTTTTCTCTCTTTCGCCAGGCGATAGGTTTTATCGGATTAGGCGATCTCGGCCGCGCGCTCTTGCCATTGCTTCGCCCGTTCGGTTGCCGCATTCGCGCATACGACCCGTGGCTCCCAGCGGAATATATCCGAAACTTGGGGTGTGAAGCGTCTTCCCTGGATGAGGTCCTGCACAGTTCGCGCGTTATTTTCGTGGTCGCGGGTGCCACGTCACAGAATCAGGGCTTTCTGGGCGCAGAACAGTTCTCCTCCATGCAGCAGAGGGCCGCGTTGGTGCTGGTCAGTCGCGCAGCAGTCGTGGATTTTGACGCGATGCTCGATTTCGCCGCGAGAGGGCACATCCGTTTCGCAACCGACGTTTTTCCAGAGGAACCGCTGCCTGCCTCACACCGGGTACGGCACACCGACAATGCAATTCTCTGCGCGCATCAGGCCGGCGCTATGGAAGCGACGATCAAAGGGATTGGGAAGTTGGTTGTTGCGGACGCGGAATTGATTGCTCGCGGGCTTCCACCAATTCTCTGCAAGGTTGCTCAGCCGGAGACTGTTGCCCTGTTTCGCAGTAAGTCCATCAGCAAAACCTGACAGAGCAGGAAGTCTTCCCAGCAAGCAACTGCAATACCGCGCCAGTAACACGGCAGGCTCAGAGCAGAGACAACCGGCGGGCGCAGTCGGCCAGCATCTCCGCCTCCCTGGCGGGGCGCTGCGGATTATTGGGGTGCGTGCGATCGCTGGGAATCCGGCCGATCAGGTTTAGAAAAACTGCAGCAGAATGTTTGTAGGCGGGAACGGGAGCGCGAAAAGCGACATTGCCTAGATACTGCAGAGCGTCGGAGAGCGCGTAGTACTCAGGGTCGCCGGCCTCCCACAGGCGGTCTCGCGCCGCGAATTTCTCTGGCGCAAAAGCGGCAAGTCCCAGCAAGTAGTCCGATCCATATTCGATCATGTTGATTCCCAGATCGTTCCCGGTGTAGATGCGAAAATCTGGCCGCTGTGCTTCACGAAGGGCGAGTCGTTCAAGTTCCAGAAGACGGTCAAGGGATGAATGTTTCATTCCCTTGATTTCTGGAATGTCCATCAATCGCCGGATTGTCTCCGAGTCGTAGATCTCCCCGCTCGCCGCAAACATCGGCCCCAATTCGAACGCCAGCACGTGTGGATAGTCTCGACATATGCCTCGATAGACCTCAGCGATTTTCGCGGAAGTCTCGCCGTGCAAGCGAGAGGTCTGGAATAGGATCGGTATGCCCTCAAAACGAACAATGGTGTCGATCTGCCGGCGATAAAGCGTGACGATATCGTCTCCGGTGTACCAACGGCAATGGCTATCGG
>PMUM01000201.1 GCA_003166855.1 Acidobacteriaceae bacterium
AAAACGAAGTCCTCGTGATTCTCGTACCACGATCCGTGGTTGGCGTCAGGATAGAGGATCAGCTTGGCATTCGGCATGTTCTGAACCAGATATAGCGAATTCACGGTATAGACAATCACGTCGTGATTTCCGCTTACAACTAGTGTCGGCTGCGTGATGTTCTTGAGATAGGCGAAGCGCTCTCCCGGGTGAGAGCCCCATTCGCCGACAGCGGCGATCTGCGCCGGCGCGACTTTATCGCTGATGGGGGCGTCGCGGTTTTCGGTGCGCGAGAGATAGCGCTTCAGGAATGCGCGGCCAGCTGCCTGACTTTTCTCCGAATCGGTGAAGAAGACTTTCAGCCACAGGTTCTCGGGGGGATTGTATGTAGCGCCGAAGATCGCCGCCGTCTCGGGCGTCATGTGGCTCTCACCATTTCCTGCGTCATGATTGCGCGGCGCAGTTCCGACCAGGATGAGCTTGCGAATCAGTTCAGGGCGGTCGAGGGTAATCTGTTGCGCGACCATGCCGCCGATCGAGAAACCGAGAAGGTCCACATTCTTCAATCCGAGACCATCGATGAATGCTTCCGCGTTTTTCGCCATGCCGGCAAAAGTCGTGGGCACTTTGCCGGTCGAACTCGCGATGCCTGCATTATTGAAGATGATGACCTCGCGTTCCTTGGCAAATCCGTCCAGAACCGCTGGGTCCCAGTTATCAAGGTTTCCGGTGAAGTGCTGGTTAAAAACGAGGGGCAAACCGCTTCGCTTGCCCCACCGCCGGTAAGTGAAGCGTATGCCGTTGGCCTCAACGAACTGCGTGGGGACGGTAATTGCCGTAGACGTATTCATGACGAACTCCTCCTTCTTGAAACTTCTCAGATGCCGTCAACCAGTGTGACGCGATAGGTCGCCCCTTTGAGACGATGCTCACGCGCCTTGCGATAGGGCGGGCTCTCGTACCATGCTTTCGCCGCAGCCATACATCGAGAATTCGAGGATCACGATACCCTCCGTGGTCACCCCTTCCAGGTCTTCGTGCGAACCGTAAAGCGCGAGGACTTCCACTGCGTGCCCGATAAGCGTTGTCTGTGCTTCCCTTGCGTAAATATCCAGCTCGCCCTGATCGCGGGTCTTGTCTCGGGTGAAAACCAAATAAGCACTCATCGCAGTTTCAATTCTTTTGGTCCCGGAGTCCCGGAGTTCCGTGCGTCGAGTGGGAACATAAGTTAGGCGTTCGTGCCGCCGTCGACAGTCAGACTCGCACCGGTGATGTAGGCCGCCTCTGGACCAGCCACGAACGCTACCAACGCGGCGACCTCGTCCACAGATCCATAGCGATCCAGGGCTGTGTTGGCTTTCTGGGGCGCGGCCCAATCGCCGGAGGCGGGATTCAAATCCGTGTTGATCGGACCCGGCTGGATGTTGTTGACTGTGATGCCCCGGCTGCCGACCTCTCTGGACAAGCTCTGAGCGAACATCTTGACGGCTGCCTTTGTGGCCGAATAGGGCACGAGGCCGGGCGTCATGCAACGCTCGCCCACGCAAGAGCCGATCGTGATAATGCGGCCACCGTTCTGCATTTGCTTCAGCGCGGCGTGAGTCGCGATGAAGGTGCCGCGAATGTTGAGGTCAATCAAGTGATCCAACTCCTCCAGCGTCGCCTCCTCGAATCTCTTGGGAATGGCTGTGCCGGCGTTGTTCACCAGGATGTCGAGCCGACCTAATGTCGCGACGGTCTTTTCGACCGCGGCTCCAACGGCGCCCGCGTTAGTGGCGTCCGCCTGTATCGCGATCGCCTTTCGGCCACCGCGTTCAATCTCCTTGACAACCGACGTGGCGGCGTCGGCACCTTTCGTGTAAGTGATGGCCACGTTTGCTCCGTCCGCTGCCAGACGCTTAGCGATCGCAGCGCCGATGCCGCGCGAGCCGCCCGTAACGAGTGCAATCTTTCCTTCCAGTTTCGTACACATTGTTTTTCTCCTGTGTCGCTGGTTTCGGTATTGTTTGAGATCAGACTAGAGTCGGTTGTTAGAGCGATAATGAAGTGGAACGATTTTGGAAACAACCCTCATTGGGGGCTTCTTCTGGATACTCGATGTTGGGACTTGAGAACACTACTATCGAGGGGGACGAGAGCAACTCTAGCGGTCGCCGAGATCAATCCGCTTCCGTCCGAAGAGCCGGGCGTCGATGGACCGAACTCCAGGGCCCAGCATCAGCAGCGCCGCGCCGACGGATGCTAAGATCGCGCAACTGCGCGGACTGTCAGCCTTCGCAACAGCAGTCCACAGTTCGACCAGCACCACTAGCACTCCCGCCATCGGAGTCCATAATCCGACGAGCAGCAGCAGCCCCACGCCCACCGCGATCGATTGGAAAATGATTCCCGACCATTGAGGGGCTCCCAACAGGTGGGACAATCCGTCCTGAATTAAGACAACCCCGGCAACCAGCCGCAAGAGGAGAAGGCCCCACCCGGGCCAGCCGTTGGGGAACATGGAGAATAATCGTTGCAGACAAGACCTCAACCCGAGCTTATGAGGTCCCGACGCGGTGCGAATCCCCAAAAACTGGGGTTGGAATACAACTCTTCCGAGGGGGTTGTATCTCCGTGGCTCAGAGTTCGATGATTCCGCGCTTCAGTCCGATCGTCACAGCATGGGTACGGTCGTTTGCACCAAGCTTGGAAAGGATGTTCTTTACGTGGCCCTTAACGGTTTCTTCGGTGATCGATAGTTGATCGGCGACGAGTTTGTTCGCGTTTCCTGATGCAATCAATTTAAGAACTTCTATTTCCCGCGCGGTTAGGAGGTCGTCTGCGATGTGATCGGCAACTTCCGAGGCAAGACCTGCTGGAATGCGCTTGTGGCCTGCATGGACGGCGCGGATTGTGTCAAGAAGCTCTTTGCGCAGAGAGCTTTTTAACAGATACGCGCGAGCCCCAGCCTTTAGAGCTCGTGAAATCTGAACATCGCCGGAATACGTCGTGAGAATGATAAAGCGTGCGTCAGGAAATTCCTTGCGGATCGCGATCATCGCGTCGATCCCGTTCATGTCGGGCATCTGTAAATCCATCAGCGAAATATCCGGCCGATGTTTTCGGAACGCCTCGATCGCTTCCCGCCCGGTCGCCGCTTCCGCGACGAACTGTATGTCGCTTTCGTCCGCGGCAAGTGCCTGTATTCCCTGGCGTAGAACTGGATGGTCGTCGGCTAGCAGAATGCGTATGGGACTAGGCTGGGCGTTCATAATCGCCTTCCTTCTTCTTCCTAAACACACGGAGATTGGACTGAGCGGGAGATGATTCGTAGACAATTGACGCAGCGATCCTCAACTCTACCTCGGTGCCGGCTCCGGGCTCACTCCATACATCTAGTTGTCCGCCAATTCGCTCTGCTCGCTCGCGCATGCCCGTCAATCCCCAGTGTCCCGCATGTTCGCCTCGATTCTGCACTCCGGGATCGATGCCCTTACCGTCATCCCGGATTCGTAATCGAAACACTTTCTTGCTATAAGCAACTTCTGCCTCGATTCGTCGGGCCTGGGCGTGGCCGACAGCATTTCGCAAGGCCTCGCGTGCGATACGGAAAATTTCAACGTGATACTGAGGGCGCAAGGTTTGCGCCAATCCTTCAATCACAACCAGGATCTGTGCGGGATCGCTGTTGCCATGCTTTGAAATGAGTTCTTCACCAAGCGAGGTGATCTCCTCGGCCAGGCTCTTCGGAGCAGGTGCGAAGGAGCGCAAATCGTGAATCGCGTCTCGCCCTTCTACAATCGCTTGCTCAGTCCCATCCAAAGCTCGATCCAGCATTTGCATTGCCTCGGCTGTGCGCTCAGGAAGAAGATTGCGGCCTCTTTGAAAGTGAAGCAGCAGTCCCTGAAAACTCTGCAGCAGCGTGTCATGGAGTTCGCGTGCGATTCTCGTGCGTTCGGACAACCGCTCCTTGAAATTCAGATCCAACCGAGCCGCCACTTGACGGATGCGCCACTGGTAAGTCGCCCAAGCCAGGCATACGGCCGCGGCGGCACATAGAAGGAGGAACCAATTGGTCTGGTAAAAGGCTGGAAGAATAGCAAAGTTCAAGGAAGCTCCGGCCTCATTCCAAACACCGTCATTGTTGCATGCGATCAGGCGGAAACGGTAGTTATGAGGTGGCAAGTTTGTGTAAGTGACGTATCGAGCGCTTGTCGGTCCGCGCCAATTGTCATCAAAGCCTTCGAGCTTGTAGCGAAATCGGACGCGTTCCGGCGCTGTCAAACTGGGAGCCGCATATTCAAACTGCAAGGTCCTCGTTCTTGGCCAAAGACGCAATTCGGAAAAATCTGTGAGTGTTCGGTTATCTGCTTTGAGTGCTTCAATCGTCACCGGCGGCGGGAGAATGTTTTTCGGCAAGTGCCGTGGGTCGATCACGGCAACACCCGCGGTGGTGGAAAACCAAAGCCGACCATCGGCTGCCTTTGCTGCAGTTGGAAACGGCTCACGTTGTCTCACAAGTCCTCGAAACCCGTCGTTCGCATCGAACGATTCGCCTTGGACTCGATAAGAAGACGAAAGCATGGCTCTGTCCAATTCCAGGGGACTCACGCGGAATACCGCGAGAGCTGCCGCGAGCCACAGAAAGCCGTCGTCATCTTCGACGATTGCGGAAATTGAGTTCCCCGGCAATCCGTTATCCTTCGTGAGAGTGACGAAGTGTCCATGATCGAAGCGACTTAGCCCGGCCTCGCCTCCGATCCAGGTGTGTCCTGCGCGGTCGCTGGCTATTGTGAATACTCTGCCAAGAGGTAAGCCATCCTTCGACGAGTAAACGCGGAACTGGTCACTTTCATAGACTGCGACTTCTCCATCCTCGAATCCCATCCAGACCCGCCCTTGCGGATCTCCGTACAAAACCCGGCACCGATATTGAGGCAGACGAACCCTACTCCGGAAATCAGTCCATTTGCCGTCCCGCAAACGCAACACTCCTCCGCCCTCGTCGTCCCACACCGTAGCCCACAAATTGCCGCTGGCATCATGTGCGATCGCGTGTACGTCGTGTACCTCATCAACATCCGAGACCTTCGAGAAGGAGAATTTGCCGTCATTTTCTCGAGCGAGTTTGAAAGGGCCCCCAACCCAGACATGACTTTCTCCATCTGCGTCCAGACTGAGGATTCTGTTGGGCTTCGAAGGCGGAGAGGGTGGCAGCTGATATGAGACAAATCTTCCCGAGCGAAACCTTTGCACAATGTCGCCGGTGTAACTGGCAAACCAGACGCTTCCATCGCGAGTCGAAGTCACGGCAATCTGGTCATCCGGAACCAGTCCCTCTCGGCTCGAAAACGGAGTAGCCTTGTTCTCACGAATGCGATCCAATCCGCCGGCCGTGCCAAACCACAAATTTCCTTCTCTGTCTTTGAAGGTTGAATACACCAAATTGCTGGAAAGTCCGTCGCTTGTCTGAAACTCATCAATGACAGGATTGTGATGACGTGCGATGTTGCTCACACGTCGCAGCCCGCCTCTGCCAAGACCGATCCAGACGCTATCGTCGCCATCGAATAGCAAACACATCGGCTCGGCGACAGGAATCCTAGTTCGTGACCCACTGTGAGGTGTAACAAATACGACATCACCGGACGTATGGGTCATCCAAACGTTTCCGAGCGACGAGGACGCCATCGATCGGATCATTCCTACCGCTTGCCCCGTCGCCGTAAAGTGTTTTGCGTTCCGGTCAAGAGTGAGGATTGTATTTGTGTTGACGGAGTCGCTGCTGAGCCCGAAGTTGAAGTGATCGGTTGCCACCCACAGCTTTCCACTGTGGTCTACCAGCATTGTTTGGGCTCCGGGCGCAGGGTAACCCGCTTCTGCTCCAACCCGTCTCCACTTGCCGTTCTCCAGCTTACTCAGCCCGTAAGGACCGCCAGCCCAAATTGCGCCACTCGCGTCCTCGACAATTGACAGAATTCCGCCAGGTGGTACGTCGTCGGACTGCGAATAGGTCGTCAAATGGCCGTTGTGCAGCTGGCCGATTCCAGCGGAACTAAAGCCGATCCAAAGGCTTCCATCCCGCGCGGTATACAGGGACCACACTGAGGAGCTGGGGATCCGCTCTCCGAAACTCGGCTCCCAAGCGACGAAGCGTAGACCGTCAAATCTGTATAAGCCCACTTCGGTACCGAGCCACAAATACCCATCCGGCGTTTGAGCAATTGCACGAACCGGCCCCGGAATGCCGTCCTTCGCGGTCCATGATGTATGCGTAAACTGGGTGATTAGTTTCTGCGGGTCAAGAGCGTTGGCAGGAACAGTCAACAATACGCCGATCACAAGCAAAGTGCAGAGCCACTCCGGACCGGCCCTGCTGAACGCGGTTCGTCGCGCGATGTCTTTAGAAAGCTTACCGGCCGCCAAAGTACCCTGTCGGACGGAGCCTTCCTGCGGCTCGATCTGGTTCCTGAAGTTCAACCCCTGAACTCCTAGAAGGTGGACGTGCATCAATCCTACCGCAGATGGTAGGCAGCATGGCGGAGACCCGTAAAATCGTCTGCGTTCACAGTTAGCGTAGGGTATTCGGGCGCGAAGTAGCGCAGTTCACCGAAAACAGGAGAAACACCGCGTGGTGTTCCCGCTTGGGCGCGGGAAGCATTTCGTTTGATACGCTCTTCTA
>PMUM01000243.1 GCA_003166855.1 Acidobacteriaceae bacterium
AGTCATCGCGATAGAGCCGATCCCACCCACGTCGTACGACACAACCGGCTGAAACGTGCCGTCTCCGTTGCCAAGCAGAACCCCCACCGAGATGAGCACTGCCCAAGTTGGGCCTGTGTCGGCTACGATCAGGTCCAACTTCCCATCCCCGTTCACGTCCCTTACGCTGAGCGCGTTAGGAGATGTGTTGCCCGAACTGTAGGCGTTTCCCGACCGGAAGGTTCCATCTCCATTGCCCAGACTCACCGTGACGCCTCCGCCGGAGTCCGTGGCGATAAGGTCGAGCTTTCCATCGCCATTCACGTCCGCCAGCATGGAGGGTGCAGACGTCCCTCCTGACTGGTAAACAATCGGAGGCTGGAATGTCCCGTCACCATTCCCGAAGAGGACACTCATGCTTGCGACTCCCGTGGTGATATTTAACCCGTGCAAGACAAGGAGGTCAGGTTTGCCGTCGCCATTCAGGTCGCCAACCAGCGCCTGCGCTGTCGTGCTGCCGTCGCTGCCGGTGTTGTACATCACCATGTTCTGGAAGGTCCCATCCCCTTTGCCAAGCAACACCGCGACGTCGTTGCCGTTCGGACAAGAGGGGAATCCGCAGGCGTCCCCTACCACGACGTCGAGCTTGCCGTCGCCGTTGAGGTCGGCGACAGCGATCGAACCAGGCCAGGATGGGCCCGAGGCATAGAAGGTGGGTGGCAGCAAGAGAGGGATACCTGGGCGTAACGCCTTCGATGATTTGCTTTTCACAGTTCCAGGTGCAGATTGCGCGGCGAGCCCGTTCGAAGACGAATGACTCTGTTGGGCAACAATCGGGATGGCAATGATGGTTAGTTGTGCCGCGATAGCAATCGAGACAACACAGACACGCATTCTTGCAGTGGCGAGCATGGAGTCCTCCATCCGAATGCAGTTATTCAATCCATGGGCTCTCGTGGACTTGCTAGTCACGCGTCAGTCAGTTGCGGCTGGATAATCCTCTGCCCGGGTAGGTCAGTTTGCGTGACGACCTTATGGTAGTGCAAAGTAGCACCGCCCGGTGCCCACGTCAATCAAGAGATTCGAACGCGCGGAGTTGGGGTAAAGGAGGCGGACGCGCGATTGATTTCGGCCGCGTCGGGAAACGCCTGGACGTCCTGCGGTCGTTCAGGTCGCCCGGTAGTGTCTTAACACTGTGTTAAGACAGTGCCCGGCCGCCCTCTATCCTTTACGGTGCCTAACCCCGCGTGATATCCTCAATAACGTCACAAAGATAAATCGAAACCAAGAAGACAGGAGTGCACCAGGCAAGTGTTAGCCAGAGAGCACAAGAAATCCCTCATCGACCAGTACGGCACGCATCCCAGCGATACCGGCAGTCCCGAAGTTCAGATCGCATTGCTCAGTGAACGCATTGGCCAATTGACGGAGCACTTCAAGACGCACCAGAAAGACCACGGCTCGCGCCGCGGCCTTCTCATGCTGGTCAGCAAGCGCCGTAGCTTGCTCGACTACCTGAAGAAATACGATTCCGAGCGCTACAAGACCGTCATTACTAAACTCGGCATCCGCAAGTAGGCCGGAAGGGCAAGGTTTCAAGGTGGCAAAGTTTCAAGGTTTGAAAGACCTTGAAACATTGAAACCTTCCGAAACATTGAAACTTTCATTCCTGGCCATTTCTGATGATCCGTCTCTGGGGAGACGGTCCAGCATCGAGGAATTCTCCACACGTGCGTTTTTCAAGCGCTGATCCCTCGCCTCAACCCGGCACCTATCGGTGCCCCGGCCCTTCCGCGCGTTGGCGGAGGGTGCGGCAGCCTATCTCATCGCTGCCTGTCTCAACCCAAAGGAATGAATCATGAAACCAGAAGCAACTAGCGTTACAGTCCATCTATCCGGCGGCAAAGAAATCTCATTTGAAACTGGAAAGCTCGCCAAGCAGGCCGGAGGCGCCGCCGTGGTCCGCCTCGGCGAAAACGTCGTGCTCGCCACCGCCACCGCCAACTCCGATCCGCGCGAAGGCATCGATTTCTTTCCCCTCACCGTCGATTACCGCGAATACACCTATGCCGGCGGACGTTTCCCCGGAGGCTTCATCAAGCGCGAAGGCCGCATGAGTGAGCGCGAAGTGCTCACCAGCCGCCAGATTGACCGGCCGGTGCGTCCCATGTTCGCCGAGGGGTTCAAGTGCGAGACCCAGATCATTGCGTTCGTCCTCTCCGCTGACAGCAACAACGACCCTGACGTTCTTGGCATCAACGGCGCCTCCTGTGCGCTGACGCTTTCCGACATCCCGTTCCTCGGTCCCATCGGCGCGGTGCGCGTGGGCTTGGTCGACGGACAGTTCATCGTGAATCCCACGTATGACGAGATGCGCGGAGGCCTGGTCAACATCATGGTCGTCGGAACGGCCGACGGCATCGTGATGATTGAATCCGGCGCGAAGGAAGTGAAAGAAGAGACCGTCGTCGACGCGATCGAGTTCGGCCACACCGAGATCAAGAAGATCTGCAAGGCGATCAGCGAGCTGCGGCAAAAAGTAGGCAAGCCCAAGCGTAAGGTCGAGCCTCCGCAATTCGATGACGCGTACTACAACGATCTGAGGGGCAAGATCGGCGCCGAGCTCGTCGACGCTCTCGATACCAAGAAACACCCCAAAGCGGAAAGCTACACACTGGTTAAGGACATCAAGAAAAAACTCCAGGCCGCCATTCCGGAAGACGACAAGAAGGCCCAGGAGAAGCTCAAGCAGTACTACGAAACCCTGCGCGAGCGCATCTTCCGCGAGCAGGTGATCAATCAGAAGCGCCGTCCGGACGCTCGTGCCTTCGACGAAGTCCGCGAAATCTGGATCGAAGCGGGAGTCCTGCCGAGAACCCACGGCAGCTCGATCTTCACCCGCGGCGAAACCCAAGCACTGGTAACCGCGACATTAGGCACCAGCGACGACATGCAGCGCCTGGAAGGATTCGAGGGCGAATCCAAGAAACGCTTCATGCTTCACTATAACTTTCCGCCGTTTTCGGTTGGGGAAGTGGGGTTTATGCGTGGGGCGGGGAGGCGCGAGATTGGGCATGGGGCGCTGGCGGAGCGCGCGGTTTCGGCGGTGCTTCCGACGGAAGAGAAGTGGCCTTATGCAATGCGCGTCGTTTCTGACATTCTGGAGTCGAACGGATCCTCGTCGATGGCGACCATCTGCGGGGCGTCGATTGCGCTGATGGATGCGGGCGTTCCGTTGAAGGCTCCGGTGGCGGGAGTGGCGATGGGGCTGGTGAAGGAAGGTAATGACTATGCCATCCTGACCGACATTGCGGGCGCGGAAGATCACTACGGCGACATGGACTTCAAAGTTGCCGGCACGAAAGAAGGCATTACGGCGCTGCAGATGGATATCAAGGTTGCCGGCATAACGGCGCAGATCATGCGCGAAGCGCTGGCACAGGCACAGCGTGGACGGATGCACATTCTGGGCAAGATGGAAGAAGTCATCACCACCGGGCGCGAGAAGATTTCCGATTACGCGCCGCGCTTCTACACGGTGCAGATCCCGGTCGACAAGATCCGCGATCTGATCGGGCCGGGCGGCAAGATGATTCGCAGCATCGTGGAGCAGACAGGAGTGAAGATCGACGTGGAAGATTCCGGGCTGGTGAAGGTGGCATCGAGCGATCAGGCGTCGGCGGCGAAGGCGCTGCAGATTATCGGCGACATCACGGCGACGGCCGAGGTAGGGAAGACGTACCTGGGCAAGGTCACGCGGCTGGCGGATTTCGGCGCGTTCGTCGAGATTCTGCCGGGCACCGACGGGTTGCTGCACATCAGCGAAGTGGCGGAGCATCGCATTGCGGATGTGCGCGACGAACTGAAGGAAGGCGATCAGGTTCTGGTGAAGGTGCTGGCGGTGGAAGGCAACCGCATCCGGCTGTCGCGCAAGGCAATTCTGAAAGAGCAGCGCGCGAAGATGGGTGGCGGGGAAGCACCTCCTCCCGATGCAGCCATGGCGCCAGCAGCTGAGGCGCAGCCAGCGTTAACGGGTTCGCTCGTGATCGAAGGCGGCGGAGACTTTCCGGATGAGCCGGATTCCGAGCCGAACTTCAATCGCGACGGGCCACCTCACGTGAGCGCGGGCGCGGGCGGGAGCGGAGATCGTCCTCCGCGCACCGGTGATCGCGGTGGAGATCGTGGTCGCGGCGGGCGCCCAGGTGGCGGTGGTGGACGTGGTCGCGGGCGCGGGGGACGTCCTGGCGGCGGCGGTGGCGGCGGTGGACGCCACGGCGGCGGTGGCGGAGGACGGCACTAAACTTCTTGCCACGGATCTACACGGATTCGACGGATAGAGACGGATAGAGCTAGAAGGACCGCAGAGATTGCGGTCCTTTTTGTTTGTTCGGAGCGACGTGAGTAGTGCGCCAGCTTGACTTCAATCGTTCGTGAGCACGCGAGATCCCTCACTCCGCGTGAAGAACGGCTACGTTCGGGATGACGCCTTCTAGACCGATGGTCCAGATGCCGACTCCGACATTTGTATCCTGAAGCAAGCCAAGGCGGTGTACGCGAAGTTGCAGCGAGTCGTCCAGGCTCTGCATGCATTTCTTGCTCTCACTGGCGAAAACTATTCTCACTATGGCGGGCCTGAGCGTTGACGAATCACGTCGCTTCGGCTACGGCGTCTGCTGTAGCGGTGAAGAAAACATTGCTGACATGCGCGCCCGGCGCTCCTGACTATTGCAGCTAAAGCGTGCAGATACAACGCGGGCGTGAATCGGGTGACAGAATCTGCAAGGGGATGGCAGGGCGCTTGCTATTCATCCAGCAGAGCCGTTTGGCTCCTGGAGGATTTAGTGAAAACCAAGATTCAATCTAACTCGTTTCTCGCCACACTGGCAGTCGTCCTCGGCATGATCTCCTGGGGCAGCGCGCTGAACGCGCAAACGACTCCGTCGATACCCACGGACCAACAGACCACGCAGCCTACGCCGACTCCAGACACTCCGCCCACGCAGCAGAAGCCGGAGACGCAGCCCGCGCCGACGCCGGATAACCCGCCGGCCGCGCAGCAGACGCCCAATGCGCAGGCTCCGGATGCGGCAGCGCCATCGGCTCCGAAGGACAGCACCCCGACTGCCGCAGCGCCCAGCGCTTCTGACAGCCAGGTTTTCTCGGGAACCGTCGAGAAGTCCGGGGACAAGTATGTGCTGAAGACCGACTCCGGCAAGACCTATGACATCGACCACCAGGACGACGTGAAGAAATTCGAAGGCAAGAAGGTCCGGGTGCAGGGCAAGCTGGATGACAGCGGCACGAAAATTCAGGTGAAGTAGTTTTCAGCTTTCGGCCAAAAGAGGCACCGAGGACACCGGGCAAACCGCTCCGTGATCTTCGGTGCCTTTTGGTTTGTGTTTTCTACGCTACCTTTTCTGCTATCGTGATGACCCAGCCTTCGGGATCCTCGAAGGCAAACTCGCGCATCCCGTAAAACTGCTGTTTCAGGGGCATCGTGATCTTCGCCCCACTCTTGAGCACAGCTGCCAGTACTTCTTCGACGCCCTGCACCTCGATGAACAGGGTGAGGCTGCCGCCGATGGGCCGGGCGCCCAGTGCGGGATACTCTGCGGCTACAGCTTTTTGGTCGTTGAAGAATATCTCCACGCCACCGGCGGTGACTGATCCGAAGACGTAGGGTGGTTGCTCGGGGACGGTGATCGCAGGTTGGAAGCCGAGCACGGAGCGGTAGAACTCCATGCTGGCGGCGACATCGCGGACGACAAGATTGGGCGTGAGCTTCTGGAATTTCATGGTGTCTCCTCTTAGTTTGTGAGGGTGGACGCGGCCTGCTGGAGGGGAGGCGCGACGCACACCAAAACCGTGTGTTCGCAACGCCTCCATCTACGCTCCTTGCGAAGGGAACGCAGGTAGGGCTGCCTCATTGTTGGTGGCGCCGCCGGAGAAGCGGCAGGCGCGCGGGCCCGCGAGGTACGGCAGAAAGGATAGCATGAAAGTTAAGGGGTGATCTGACAGGTGGTCTCCGCGCGGCGTGTCGACCTTGGATCGACCCTTCGGCTTCGCTCGTTAGGCGAGGGCGGCTTCCCCGCGATGACTTTGAGAGTGCTCCCCATCCTTGCAGAGGATGCAAGGATGGGGCTTCCCGCGACGAGGCTGGTAGACCTGACAGGTGGGATTCCACTCGCGTTTCAGGCGGCGGTCGGCAAGTGGGTAAGGGCGGGCAGTTCCGTGCAGAAAGTTTTCCCCTTAAACTTGAAGCAACATTGATGAATGCGGATGGACACGTATCAGATCCTCTAACCGGGATAGTGTGGGAGGGAGCGCAAACGTTTCGCGGGAGCGGAGGAAAAGTTGGAGAAAAACGCCAGATACTGGATCGAGAAGCTGCAGCTGGAACCGCATCCGGAAGGTGGGTATTTTCGGCAGACGTACCGGTCGGAGGTGGTAATCGCGCGCGAGGCCCTGCCGGCCGGGTTTTCCGGAGCGCGCGCGGCGTCGACGGCGATCTACTTTTTGCTGGAAGCGAAGAACTTCTCGGCGTTTCACCGGCTCCGGTCGGATGAGGTTTGGCATTTCTATGCTGGCGAACCGCTCATGGTGCATGCGATGGATCCGGCGGGGAAATGTTCTTCAATTCGGTTGGGCCGTGATCTGGACGCGGGAGAAGTTCCGCAGGCTATCGTGTCAGCGGGAGGCTGGTTTNNTGGCAGCGGGAGGCTGGTTTGCTTCGCATGTGGCGGACTGGAAATCGTTTGCGGTCGTGGGATGCACGGTGGCACCGGGATTTGATTTTGAGGATTTTGAGATGGGGAAGAGAGAGGAGTTGGTGGCGAGGTATCCGCGGCACCGGGTGTTGATTGAGGGGCTGACGCGAGCGTAGGAGTTGCTCGAGGGGCTCGCCTACGAGGGGTATGTCAGGAAAGCAAGTTGTGAGTCAATGAGAGTAAAGGCCAATTCTCAACAGTTGCGAAGGAGATCGGCGGAAGGTGACGTTTACTCGTCTCTGAAGTGCTGCAATAGTATCCACTTTCGAAGTTCCGAGGTCCCATGAAACAGGCGCTCGGTGCTCACGTCGCCGGCCTTGTCCCCGACCATGAAAACGAGCCAGCCCGTCATGCTTGGTTTGTCTCCAAGTTCACCAGGCAGCGCTGGGTCGGGAGCATCCGAGTCTGGGCCGACAAAAAGCCACCCACTAGGCGTGACCGTTGCATGTTTTGACAGCCACTGTTGCGCGCAGATCACATCTGCCCGCATAGTTTCCACGCTGCGGTCGACATCGGGCCACGTAAGTTTGCGCTCAATGACCAGGGTCGACCAACCCTGTTGAGTGAGTTCAATGGCGAGCGGCGTCATGTCCACAGACTCCTGAGGTTCCGAACCAACTAATGTCGAAAACGAAAATACAGTTGCATGGCTCGGCGCGCTGGAGTCAGGTATGGCTGCTGTCGCCTTCACTAGGCCGTGAGCAGAGGGCATCCTGACGGCGTGGATAGTGAACCCCAACTTGTGCTCGATAACTTGACTTGTCGCTTGCGGGCAAACTGATTGACCTACGCCAGAAGCTGAAAGGACAAGTAAAACGATACTCACCAAGGCGGTTCTCATAACCAGCCTCCTGATCTTGCTGGAAGTATCCCATTCGCCGGAGAACGCTGGCAAGGTGAAACGCCGAGAGTCGCCGGTTGGCGAAAAATCTCTATTTGACGCATTGACGTCGTCCGGGGCTGGCGCACCCGCGTCACGAATCACTTCATGGCGGCGGCTTTCTTGGGGAACATCTCGCCGATGCGGCGGATTTGTGCGCCCACTCCTTTCAACTTCTCTTCGATGTGCTCGTAGCCGCGGTCGATGTGGTAGACGCGGTCGATGATAGTCTCGCCGTCGGCGACGAGGGCGGCGAGCACGAGCGAGGCGGAGGCGCGGAGGTCGCTGGCCAGCACGGCCGCGGCGCTTAGCGGAGTCTTGCCGCGGACGACGGCGCGGCGTCCTTCAATCTTGATATTGGCGCCCATGCGGACAAGTTCCTGGGCGTGCATGAAGCGATTCTCAAAAATGTTTTCGGTGATGATCGACGTGCCTTCGGCCTGCGTCGTCAGGGCCATGAATTGGGCCTGGCAGTCGGTGGGGAATCCCGGGTGCTCTTCGGTCGACATGTCGGCGGCGGTGAAGGGATTGTCACCCATTACGCGAACCGAGTCGGCGGTGGCCTTGGTCTTGACGCCGGCTTCGTGAAGCTTGCTGAGGAGTGCGCCCAGGTGTGAGGGATCGCATCCGGCGATGTTGAGATCGCCTCCGGTCATGGCGCCGGCAATGATGAACGTGCCCGCTTCGATGCGGTCGGGAATGATGCGGTGCTTCGCGCCTTTCAGCTTGCTGACGCCTTTGACGCGGATGGTGGGCGTGCCTGCGCCTTCGATCTTCGCTCCCATTTTGTTCAGCAGGTCGGCGAGGTCGGCGACTTCGGGTTCGCGCGCGCAGTTCTGCAGAATGGTTTCGCCTTCGGCGAGAGTCGCGGCCATAAGCAGGTCTTCGGTGCCGGTGACGGTGATTTTATCGAAAACAATTTCCGCGCCTTTGAGGCGGTCGGCGGTGGCTTCGACGTAGCCGTGCTCCTGCGTGA
>PMUM01000048.1 GCA_003166855.1 Acidobacteriaceae bacterium
GATCGGCTCTATCGCGATGACTGTCGGGGACGTGAATGGGGATGGCAAGCCGGATATCTTGGTAGCTGAAGATGGCACAGCTTTCGGTCAGATTTCCCCCGGCGAGGTTGCTGTTCTGCTGAACAATGGCGACGGCACCTTCAAGCCTCCAGTGATCTATGACGCGGGCGGACGAGTTGCACAAGCCATCGCTCTCGCCGATATGAACGACGATGGGAAACTTGACGCCATTGTGGCAAATATGTGCTTCAGTAGCACCAACGCCTGCTTTACCGCTCAGACTCAGGATGCCGCCGTCCTCTTGGGGAACGACGACGGTACGTTCCAGCCGGCGGAGGAGTATGGCACGAATCAGTATCCGCCGCAGATCCTCACTACGATCGCGATCGCCGATTTGAACGGTGATCATGAACCCGACGTGCTTGTCGGGGGATGCCTCCAAGTTGGGTGTAGCAACAATCAGGTCGCAGTTCTATTGCACACTGGATCAAACTCCACAACTACTACTCTGACCGCCACTCCCAACCCCTCGACTTTCGGGCAATTCGTCACCTTCACAGCCACCGTGACTTCAGGATCGGGTACTCCAACCGGAACCGTCATCTTCTATGACGGGCCTAACGAAGTCGGAATCAATGCCTTGGCGAACGGCACTGCATCAATTTCAAGCAACTCGCTCTTGGCAGGATCGCAGTCATTGACCGCCGTGTATCAAGGGTCGGTGGAGTTTAGCTCCAGTGAGTCTGCTCCCGTTATCGAAGTCGTAAACTCGGCGGCCACTTCGACATCCGTCATCTCCTCGCGCAATCCCGCAGCCATCAACGCGATTGTGAACTACACGGCAACCGTGACGACGCCGTACGGGGGGCAGACCAATGGCTCCGTAACTTTTGCCGACAATGGCGCTCAAGTCGCGACCGTCGCGATCAGCAACAATCAAGCCCGCTACAAGACGAGCTACAGCGTCGGCGGACAGCACTCCATCATCGCCACCTACTCCGGCGATTCCAACAACACGGCAAGTACCTCGCCCACTCTGACCGAATACATCCCAGCGACCACTTCCACCGCACTTTCCTCCAACCTGAACCCCTCGATTTACGGACAAACCGTCACCTTCACTGCGACCGTCACGCCCACAGGTTCGGTGCCACCTACCGGTTCCGTGAGGTTCTCGTGGAGTGGAGGCACGCTCGGTTCCGCCCCGCTCAACTCCAGCGGAGTTGCGAGCTTCTCCATCTCGACGCTCAATGTCCAGACTTTCCCCGTCGTCGCGACTTACAAAGGAGACAACAACAACGCCGCGAGCACCTCCCCCATACTGAACCAGGTCGTGACGCAGGCCACTACCTCGGCCACCCTGACCTCCAAGCCGAACCCCTCCGCGCAGGGTCAGGCAGTCACCTTCACCGCGACAATTACATCGCCAACGGCGAAACCAAAGGGTCCGGTCACCTTCACTGCAGGCAAGACGGTGTTGGGAACAGTACAGCTGTCGCAGGGCAAAGCGAAGTTCACGACGTCCACCCTGCCGGTGGGCACCACAACGGTCACCGCAACCTATAACGGAGATTCCGACATAGCCCGCAGCTCCGCATCAGTAACGCAGACAGTGCAGTAGCTCGTGGGAAAACCCGGGGACAGTCATGATAAGTAAAAGCCAGGAGGAGACGGAGGTCTCCTGGCGTTTGGAAGAGAAGGCGGGTGGCCCTGTCAAGAAATTGGACCTGGATATAGTCCACAGAGAATCCCCCGAGGAAAGACACGATTGTCCGGGCCACCCTCCCTCGATCGATTCCATATCCAGAGGGTGCCCCATCCTAACGTCGCGCCTTTTGCGACGTTAGGGTGGGAATTTTGACTTACCTGAACGCTCTGCTAGCTATCGTCACTTAGAAAGCGCTTTCTTGAGCTCTTTGATCAGCTTCTCCATCTCTTCAAGCTTCCGAATGATCTACCGACCAGGATAGGGACTTTGCTGTCACGAACAATTTCGTCGAAGTCCCCGGGGCGGGTGGCCCATCCTTTGCGTTCTTTGCAAAGGGTGGGCATTCCGGACTGCCGATCCCTTGGGCTTTCCTTTCCCCGTAAAGCGCAGACTCGGCGCGAATAGAGACAAATCCAGATCTCACATGGGAAAACTGGGGACAAGGGACGTACACCAATTCTTACGCCCAAAGTGGGAACCACAAACCCCGACGTCTCACGCCCGCCGAATCTCATCCAGCATGCGCTGTCGCAGGATGCGGCTGGCACGAGTCTGGTATCCCCTGCCCGGCTTCTTCAGCCAGGCGATGACGTCGGCGTCGAGGCGCATGGAGACGGCCTGCTTCACGGGACGATAGAACCGTCCCCGCACGGCGTCTTTCCACGCCGCGGGCGGGAGTTCCGGGATGTCGGAGGTGTCGATCTGATCGTCGGACATCGCCGCCAGAGCCGACAGTTCTTTCTTCTGTCTCGGGGTGAGTGGATTACTGCCGACTTGCCCGCTATCCAGCCAGAATCGTCGGCTGGTTTTATTAAACTGCCATTTGCTCCAATCGCCACGGCCGGTGGGCGACGTAGAAGGACTGACTGTTCCTCCTAAGAAGCCGCTATTGCAACTTCGCGTACTCTGCCTTGGCCTGCTTCAAGACAGGAATGTCGGGGTCGGCGTCTTTCCAGAGGGCGAGGAAATCTTGATATGCCGCCTTGGCTCTGGCCGTGTCGCCCTGCATGGCATACGCGCGACCCAGTTGGAGATGAGCCAGTACGCTTATGGGATCCCCTACCATTATCCCGGAGTGATCCAGAATTTTCTGAAACTCTCTGGTAGCGTCAGCCCCTTGTCGCGCGGCCAAGTACGCCTGGCCACGCGCATAGATGGGATAGAGAGCCCCGAAAAAACCTGTTTGAGTGCTGCGCGGCTGGCCCAGTTCATAGGGAACGGCAACCTGGAGAATTTCGATCGCCTTTGCGGGATCGCCATGATTCAGCGCAAGAAACGCACGTACGGTCGGCAGATAATTGAACTTAACTGACGTATCTTCGGGGAAGCTGCTTTCCAGATCGTTGGTCAGTCTTTGAGCCTGCGAAGAATCCCCCGCGATCGCCAGGGCAAGGGCCGCACCATACTGCACCTCCCGGTTCTTGGCGAGCGCTAGGGCTGCCATTGCCGCCGGCTTTGCAGCTGGCGCGTTTCCGTAAAAGGCTTCCCAAAGGGCTGCACGGGTTTCAAATCCAGCCGCCTTCTCTCGATGGGCCGCCTGCTGCGCCAAATCGCTCGCCCGCCGTAGCATCTTCGTGGCCTCTTGCAGGTGACCGGCGTATGCGAGGGCGAAGGCTTGATGGTCGGAGATTAATTCTTCGACTCCCGATTTCCCCCGAGCCGCGGCCACTTCGCGTTGCATGCCCCCGATGTCGCCTTTCAAAAAGGCAACATCGTATCGCAGGAGTGCTAACAGAGGAATCTCAATTTTTCGCTCGGAGGCTCTGCGAGCCGCGTCTTCGGCTGCTCCCAGACGGTCGAGGCTAAGAGAGTTGGAACCAAGAAGCGCATAGCCAACTCCAAAGTCCGGAGCCAGCTCAATCGTCTCTTGGGCTTCTTCGGCTGCCTTTTCATGTTCACCGAGCACGGGATAAATGAATCCCGCTAAGAATGAATGGGGCTTCCACTCACGAGGATAAGCTTGTGCCCACGCCTCGCAGGTCTGCTGCGCCTTTTTCTGGTTTCCTGTCGCCCGTCCGTCGTAATAAGCAGTGATAAAGAACTTCTCGTTGTCGCTGGCACGGTCCCGCAATTCGTAGGCTTTTCTAATATTCTCCGTACCAAGTTCGGTTTCGCCACTGGAACCGTACATGAGCCCGAGCGAGGCGTATGCGATGGCAAATTTGGGATCGATCTCGACGGCATGTTTAAAAAAAGGAATTGCGGCGTCCCCACCAGGGGAGGCGACAACTTTCCAGCCCATGCTATAAGCCTTTAAGGCTGCCAGTGACGGGGTCGTAGCCTCGGCGAGCGGAGTATCGTGCTTTTCGACGGTCACCAAGGATTCTCCGACCCGCGTTCTGAACTTACTTGCGATTTGAGTAAGAGCATTCAATACGTCTTCTTTCCTTGGCACTTCTACTTGCTCTTCATGGAGGATGTCCCCTGTGCGACAGTTCTTTGCGCGTAACCCCAATACGTACTGGCTTCCGAGATTTGCAATCGAGCCGTCGAGGACGGCGGCGCTCGCGGTGCGCTCGCAGATTTCATGGGCGAGCTCTGGAGTAAGTCGCGCATCGGGTGACTGGCCCATCAGGGACAGCGTGTGCAAGATTCGCTCCTCTGAGATGAGGCTCAGGAAAGGCGACTGTTCCAACTGCACGGCCATACCTTGCCGTAGAGTGCCGTCAAAAACGGGATCGCCCGTGGTGTTCAGGAAATCCGCGAGGACGATGGTGTCCTTGTCGGTCAGCTTCGGCGCGCGATAAGGATAAATGTAGGCGCCCACGGACAAGATCAACACCACCGCAACGGCGAGAATAATCCATCTTCCGCGTTTTTTGGCGACGGTTGAGGTGCCGCTCGCGGAAGTCGCCGCCAGTTGCGCCGAGTCCGTGTCGCGCCGCAGCCGTCGCAGATCCGCGCGGATTTACG
>PMUM01000280.1 GCA_003166855.1 Acidobacteriaceae bacterium
GCTCATTACCTACATCGATTTGTCTCATTGACAGTCTGGAGTTTAAGGATGGGGGCAACTCGAATTGTAGAAGAGAATGGGCTTCTATTGGCGCGAAAACGAGGCAAACCGCCAAGAAGTGCAGAAGGCAGCGCAAGTTCGGGGCAACCAAGATCTGGCGTTTCGAACTGAATATGCCGCCCGCATTCCATTTCAAGGTAAAATCTGTTGCAACGTCCATGAGCAATAGAGCTGGGAACCGTCGATCTGGGAAGCATTATCGGTTGATAGACCTCTTTTCTGGGGCTGGCGGCCTAACACTGGGGTTTTCTGCGAAATTCGGGCACTCATTCGAGCCGGTATGGGCGAACGACTACAACAAGCAGGCGGCCGCGACCTACAATGCCAATTTCGGCGAGCACTGTAGCGACGGCGACATTGTGTCGATCCTGGAAGAGCGCAAGGTCAGGATCCCTAAGGCCGATATCGTTATCGGCGGTCCGCCATGTCAGGGATTCAGTTTGCTGAACAAGAACCGAGATGAAGACCCCCGCAAGGAGCTTTGGCGACCGTTTCTGGAGGTTGTAGAGCGCTCAGGAGCGGTCGTCTTCGTAATGGAAAATGTCCCACAGCTTCTCGGTTCGTTTGAACATGGAGAGATTATTGGAGTCGCTGAGAAGATGGGCTTCAAAGTTACACAAGCGAAGCTGTTGGCAGCTGACTACGGTGTACCCCAGGTACGCTACAGAGCCTTTATAGTCGGTTGTAGCTTCGCCGATCCAGCCGAACACTTTCCCCCGCCAAGGACTCACTACAACCCGAAAAATGGCTATCTCCCCGGCATTGCGGGCCATGTAGCCGATGCACAACCGTGGCGAACAGTTCGGGACGCTATCAGTGACTTGAAGCCCCCCGTTGGCACGGAAATCCGTGCCACGGGACCACCAACGGATTTGCATTTCGGCCGCACTCCCACCGCTAAAAGTCTAAGCCGTTACATGGCTATTTCTCATGAAGGCATGAACCGCTTCGACCTACAGCGACTAGCCCCGAAGCTGACTCCCAAATGCTGGTTGAGGAAGAAGAGTGGCGGCACCGATTTGTTTGGCCGGCTGTGGTGGAATCGGCCTGCCTTTACTATCCGTACAGAATTTTTCAAGCCAGAGAAAGGACGATACCTGCATCCGGTTCAACATAGGCCGATCACGCACCGCGAGGCGGCACGATTCCAGACCTTTCCTGACGACTTCATACTTAAGGGTTCGAAGATCGAGATCGCGAAGCAAATCGGCAATGCGGTGCCACCACTGCTCGGCTCAGCGGTCGCAGGATGCATCGAGCGTCTTCTGGCGAGCCGCGGCAGAACAGGAAAACGGTAGTACGATGCCGAAACGACGCATGCAGGCCACCGTCGAATCCTTAATCCATCACATCGACGGCCTTCTTAGAGGCTTCGACGCGGACCGGCGCAGCTTGTCGCTTCGCGAGAAAGTTTTTCGTTTGGTTGAGATCCTGCACAGCACCAAGGATCTCGGCGTGAACGTTGCTCGCGAACACGGCCTTAATGCTTCGGGGGCTCGTGAACGAATTCGGCTATATCTCGTCGAGTATAAGGAGATCCCCATCGGTGGTGTTGAACTTGAAGTGGTCGGCGGTATTTCCGAGTACGCTCGCCGCGTGCGCGAACTACGGGTCGAGGAGGGTTACCAAATTGCGACAGGAGCATCGCCCGATCCCGAGTCAGGCATCGATCTTAGCCCGGACCAGTATCTCTTGGTGACTGACACTCCCGACCGTGACGCCGCTCGTCGATGGCATGTTGCAAATCGTATTCGGCGTATGGGTACAAGCGCTCAGGCTAGGCTACTCGCCTACCTACGGGAAAATGTGGGGCACGTCGTCACAACGGAAGAACTCTCCTACGTGGCCAAAGATCGGACAGAATTTGGCCGTCGCGTTCGAGAGCTTCGCACCGAGGGCGGCTGGCCCGTTGCAACGCACTTTACCGGTCGTCCTGACCTTCATTCGGGAGAATATGTCCTTGAATCACAAGAGCGGATAGCAGAGCCTCACGACCGCAACATCCCTCACGATGTTCAGAAAACCGTATACGCTCGCGACAGGAACACGTGTCGGCTGTGCGGTTGGAACCGCGAGCGTTGGACAGCTGCCGATCCTAGGATCCTAGAGCTTCATCACCTCCAGCATCATCGCGACCGCGGCCCCAACGAACCGCACAACCTGATCGTACTGTGCAGTCGCTGTCACGACGACGTGCACGCGAGACGTGTTGAGATACCTTTCACGGAGGCCTGAAGTGGTCGACGTCTTAACTCCTGAACAACGCCAATGGTGCATGGCGAGGGTCAAAAGCAAGAATACAGCTCCAGAAATCATCGTCCGTCGCACCCTCCACGCACTCGGCTATCGGTTTCGTCTCCACAGAAAGGATCTTCCGGGTAGCCCAGATATCGTCATTTCCAAACAAAGAGTCGTCGTATTCGTACACGGCTGTTTCTGGCATGGACATGCCCGGTGCCATAGGGCCAACCGTCCAGCATCCAACGTCGACTTTTGGAACGAAAAACTTGATGCAAACATCCGGCGTGACCGCATCACCCGACATAAGCTAAGGGAGATGGGGTGGCGAATACTGGTCGTTTGGGAATGTCAGGCCCGCGGTACAGGTCTAGAACGTCGCCTTGCATCGATGCTTCGGAGGGAAAAGTGAGCAATCTAGTGCTCAACCAGTATCGGAAAGGTTCCGGTTATAAAGACGTGGTGGGCCGGCTATACCACTTCCCTGTTAGGTATCTCAACGCTTTCGCCGAGCTTCCGTCGGCTTTTGTCTACTACGAGCCTCGCGAAGGTGGCGAACAAATATACTTTGGTGCCGGTAAGGTGTTGTCGGTCTACGAGGATACGGAAGATGTTGGTCACGCCTACGCGGAAATCGGCAACTATGAGCAGTTCCACGTGCCGGTCGATTTCTATTCCAAGCCAGGCAGCGGTACCTGGGAAAACGCAAAAACGATGCGCAACAGCGTCCGAAGGATAAGCAACGATCTGTTCGAAAGCATTCTAGCGGCGGGCGGTGTCGTATATTCCAATCGTTCTGCACCGGAGGCGCACGAGTCCGTAACAGAGTCCCTGCAACGAGAATTGAGGTCCTTTCCCGAGCCCGGCAAGCGAAATCCCTTCGTGTTGCGAAAAATTAGACGCATCCTTGAATCGTACGAACGACCGAGCGCGGTTACAAATTGGGTGAAGAAGAAACGGGGCGATTCTTGCCAGATTTGCGGTGTACGAGGTTTCTTGAAGCGGGACGGGACTCGCTACTCTGAGGTGCATCACCTTTTTCATCTTGTGAATGATCCACCCGCAGAATGCCTCTCACCGGAGTACCTAGTAGTGTTGTGTGCGAACTGCCATCGGCGTATGCACTACGCTGATGTCGGTACGCTCGTCGGTGTGTCCAAAGGGTGGAAAGTGAGAGTAGATGCAGACGAGATCCTGTTAGTCACGCGGGAAGCCGCATAGGCACACTATGGTGCGGCGGTCAAAATTGGTGCCGAGAGAATTGAGCGACGGGGAATACCAGCGCTTTGCGGAGCAATTCGTCGAGCTCCTCGTCAATCCGAAGCAGGGCTGGCTCGTTCACTACATCATGACTGGTGGTTTAGACCACATTCCTACTGAGGAAGAAATAGAATCTGGAGAATTCGCGCTTCGCGTTCTCAGTCGGCTAAAGCATGGTGAAACGCAGCTCATCGAGGTGTCACTGTATGAAGCGCTGACGACTGGGGATCGAGAGATGCTCGTGCCGTATACCAAGCAATGGGCAATGGGGGCAACCTTCTCTCGCGAAGAGATGAGACTGTTGCTGAACATGGGCACATCATCGTCTCTGCAGTACTCATTTTCTCAACTCAAGTCGACTTTCAAGTTCCGTGTCGGCGGGACAACAAAACTCGCGCCCAGCCAGTATCAGAAAATCCTGCAAAGAGCCGAGCAACTTCGCCCCGCCATCGCGAAGATCTTGGCCGAACTTGCGTCTCCCACATCTCACACTCTGCCGGAGATTCTGGAGTATTGCAAAAGAGACCATCCGCAAGCCTGCGAATTCTTGTCTCTTCACCTGCAGCGTTTTCAGCAAGCCTTCAACGACAAACGAGTAATAACTCGCGCGACAAAAAGAGTTTCTGCAAGGGCCCGGAGCTTGGCAGACGCGATGGCGGGAACGGATTATGGACTTGCCTTCAGCACTTCGATAGAAAAGGTGGGCGAGATACGAAGGATCGCACGTCGCCAAAGGCCTCTTTCAGATTCGCCGCAGATTTTCGATTGAATCCATAGCAGAATCCCACCCGTTTCGCCATTCATTTATCTCAGTTTTAGCGGATGTCTTTTCGACTGACACTTTCAGTGGAAGGGGCATTCATGGAGTTCCCAAACTCAACTGAGAGCAGTGCACATCGCAAAAATCTGCCGAACGCAGAGAGGCAGGATGCGGTCGTTCATCAAACCGGAACTACGGTTGCCCACTCCGTACCGGTGCGTGGTGCGGCCAACAAGCCTACAAGCGCCGACCGAAAATCGGACGCCTCTCTGTGTTCAGCAGAGGTTTGCAGCGGCAGTGCTCTTAACCCATATCACCACGCTAAAAGTGGGCAGGGGTCCGGGGACGGAGTCCCCGGCGGCGGCGAAGCCGCCGGAAGGTTTACTTCTCTTGACCCAATACAGACTAATCGTAACAAGCAACTCGGTCGAGGGAAGCATTGTGGGCGCTTCACCGTTCGCGGGCGGGCCCCCAACTCTCCCGAGACGCGCTTCCACAGGGTCAATTGCAAGTCGTGGAAATGCACGTACTGCGCTCCTCGACGGGCGAAACGCTATAAGCACGCCATTCGCGCCGTAGCCGAAGCCCGCCAGTTGCAAAGGTTCCTCACTCTAACGCTTGATCCCAAGAAAATTGAGGGAGACCCAGTTCGTTATCTGAATGCCGCCTTCGCCAAATTGCGGGTCTATTTGCAACGCGAACACGGAGTCGCTCCCCAATACATCCGAGTCCTCGAATTCCAGAAAAACGGCAACCCTCATTTCCATATCTTGATCGACCGCTACATCGATCTCGAATGGATTCGGAGAGCCTGGGTCGCAGTCGGAGGCGGTTTCCAGGTCGATATCCGCTTTGTGGATGTCCGCCGCGTGTCGCGCTATCTGTCCAAATACCTGACCACGGATTTGCTGATGTCCGCTCCTCTGCGCTGCAGGAGGGTGACGAGCTCTCGCGGAATAAAGCTGCTGGAAAAGACGCCATCGGAAACAACTTGGACGCTCGTAAAGGTGACGATTTCTCGACTGCTTGATGTTTACGGGAGATCTGTTAGCGCAGTCTGGCTTGATGACGATCAAATGCTCGAATCGTTCACTGCGATTTTGAACGACTAAAAGGCCTTTAAAGGCCGATCACAACGTTAACGTTGGAGGTGACCGAAAATGCAGTCTCTGCCCTGCTTCCTATGTATCGAAAGACTCGAAAGGCGCACCGACAAGAACGGCAAGCCCTATTTCGTGTGCAATCCCTGTGGTATTCAGCTCTTCGTTCGCAGGCCTCACGGAATAAAGCTCCTGGACAAATTGCTCTCCGATGCCGCTCGGAACGAACTCCCGTTTAAGCATCGCGCAGAAGAGCTTTACAAGATCCAGGCACTCCTAACGGAAATTAACGGGGTTAAGGAACAGATCAAACGGCTGGAATCGCAAATAGGCTTTTTATTCGGCGACGCAGACAAGATACGCGCCTGCAACTTGCTGAAAACAAAGCTGGCGAATTTATTTAAAGAACTCGAACAACTCGCTAAATAAACATGCGCAATTTAAGTCCGTTTAGCAAATTTAACGGAAATTAAGACTTATCTTAACGATTTTAAGAGCGTTTATGGCTATACTTCCCATCACGGAAAAGCAAGGCGAGCTAGCCCAGTTAGGAGGCTGGCAAAAAGAAATGGCTCGCCGACGTTATCAGAAGGGAAATATCCGTAAACGCGGCAAACGAAACCCCGTATGGGAGCTGCAGTGGTGGACAGATTGTATAAACCCGGATGGCAAAATAGGGCGGAAACGAGAATCGGTCATTCTCGGGCCCCTAGCGAGCATGACTCGACGACAGGCTCTAAAGGCTGCCGAAGAGCATCTTCGCCCGTTAAATCTCGGGAAGGTGACACCCTTCTCCGCGATTTCGTTCCGGGAGTTCGTGGACAAGTATTTTGTCCCGAACTTCTTCCCCACACTAAAGCTTTCGACGCAGCGACGTTATCGCCGCACACTCGAAAAACACCTTTTACCTGCTTTTGGAGACTCTCGCCTCTGCGACATCGGAACGCTGGATCTGCAACAGTTCGTATTGCAGAAGATGGCCGGTGGTCTGGGTTGGGAATGCGCCGACCACTACCGCAACCTGATGTCGAAGATTTTCGTGACCGCCAAGAAATGGGGATTCTTTGCCGCAGACAATCCTGCAACCGGGGTCGATCTTCCGGAAAAGAAAGCCGTCCGGGAAAAGCACGTGCTTTTGCCGGAGCAGATCCCCGCGCTATTGGCAGCGCTCGAAAAGCCCGCCCGCACGATGGTTTTGGTCGGAGTGCTGACCGGGCTGAGAGTTGGCGAGATTTTGGGATTGCGCTGGAGGGATGTGGATTTCAGCTCCGGCGAGATTCGAGTCGAGCAGGCCTGCTATCGGGGTCTGATCGGCACGCCAAAAACCAAGAACAGCCGTCGTACCCTTCCGATGCCGGAATCTCTCAAGGACGAATTAAAACGTCTGCGCGAGAAAGCTGCATCAGGAGAGCATCTGGTTTTTCAGACGCGCAATGGCACACCGTTCAGCGATACCAACCTGCTCCATCAGCATTTGAAGCCGGTCGGACGAAAGCTCGGGATGCCCTGGCTCAACTGGCACACTCTGCGCCGAACTCACGCCACGCTTTTTCAGCAAGCGGGAGGGACGCTCAGAGAAGCGCAAGCGCAGTTGGGTCACTCGAAGATGTCCACTACCCTCGAAATTTACACAATCTCGATGCCGCAAGCGCAGCGCAAGGCAGTCGAAAATCTTTCGGATTTGGTGACCAATGGTGACGAGTTGGCCAAACTCGGAGAGAACCTGCCGCTCGCGACTGAGCGGATTCAATGAGATAAATGGTAGGCACGAGGAGACTCGAACTCCTGACCTCTACCGTGTCAAGGTAGCGCTCTAACCAACTGAGCTACGCGCCTACATTTTTTTCAAGCACTTGCAGCAACCGACATTGCCAGCATGGGGCCAATAAAGATTTTACCACGCGGCCTTGGGCCTGGCGCTTGGTTGGCATCAGCCCGGGCGTGTAAAATCCAGCGTGATTCTGCTGTTTGCGGGGCCCAAGCTCTCCTGCCACGCGAGCGATTCGGCCGTTTGATTTTACACGAAGCCAGTCATCGAGTTCACTCGCACGATACCGCCAGAAGCGACCTTCTGCGATACCCAGGAACCTCCCCCTCGCCCCAAGCTGGGGGCGCGAAGCGCCTGGTTTAGACACTGTCTAACTCACGACGGGCGTATTGGAGAGTCTGATGGGGGCAATAAGAAATATGAATTGGACTCGATTCACGCCTGCCTTTACTGTCTGCGCATCGTTCGAACCCGATCCAAGTCTGTAGAACAATAAGGATTAATTCTTGTGCTCTGCGATGTCGCATAGA
The DNA here is from genome assembly GCA_003166855.1 of Acidobacteriaceae bacterium. Classification (GTDB taxonomy): domain Bacteria; phylum Acidobacteriota; class Terriglobia; order Terriglobales; family Acidobacteriaceae; genus Sulfotelmatobacter. The sequence goes on from PMUM01000280.1 coordinate 7,717, forward strand.
AAGTCTTGGGGGGGATCGGCCATGTTTCATTTTCGAAGGTAACGGCAGCTACGCAGTCAGGCGCCGTGATTAGAGGGCTAGGATCGCAAGAAAGCTAGTGGTGAAGACACGAGCAGCACATGAGACAAATCTACAAAATCTGGCCCTTCCTCATTCGCACTGCAGTCGGCTGTGTTCTAATCGGCCTGATCACTTTCGTCTGTTATCGTCTTCAGCTCAATTTTAGTGTTACTGGTTTCATCTACCTGATCGTAATCGTGCTGCAATCCCTGGCCGGAAGTTTAGCGTCATCCGCTGTAGTCTCGGTGGTTGCAGTTCTCTGTCTGGATTTCTTCTTTACAGCTCCGCTCTTTTCTTTCGAGGTTACGAATCCACTGGACATTCTGGCGCTGATTTCGTTCTTGACCACGGGTCTTGTTATTACCCGACTCACCACCCGGGTGCGCAAGGAGGCAGCGATCTCGGATGGTCAGCGGCGCCAGGTGGATCGACTGTACCAGCTGGCGCAAAAACTCCTCGCCCTGAATCCCGAAACAACGACCTACTCTACGTCGACCAAACTATTTCAGGATGTTTTTGGTCTTCAGGCGGTTTGCCTGTTCGATGCTGCCACGGGAGAAGTCCACTGCGCGGGCGATCAACCCAATGGCTTCGCTGAGCAGACCAGGGCCGCACACTCCTCCGGCGAAGATAACGATGTAGGTTCCGGGATACTAATTCGATGTTTACATGCCGGGGGAAATCCAATTGGGGCGATTAGCTTCGAAGGTCTGCTCGACCCGGAACTAACGGCCGGACCGCTTTCAGCGCTGGCCGCTGCCATGCTGGAAAGAACGCGCACCTTCCGCCACGCAAGCCAAGCCGCAGCAGCCGCCCAGGCGGAGTTATTTCGTGGGGCCGTTCTGGATGCTCTCGCCCACGAATTCAAGACTCCCCTTGCTACGATTCTCACCGCTGCCGGAGGTCTACGGGAGGTTGGCCCGCTCTGCTCCGATCAGTCGGAACTCGCTGAGATCATAGAAACAGAGGCTGCCCGCTTGGGCGGACTAACCTCCCGCGTGCTCGGAACGAGCCGGTTGGATAGTGAAGACGTGAAGCCACGACTCGATCGGACCGACATCGCTGAATTAGTGGTGAACTTGGTGGACCAGTACTCCCGGGAGTGCACTGACCGGCGTTTCTTTGTCACCAAGGAAACCCGTGCGACTGAAGTGCTGGCGGATAGCGACCTACTCCAACTTGCGCTCCGGCAGATGCTGGACAATGCCTGCAAATATTCGCCGCCGGGTTCGGCGGTCAAGGTGAGTCTGGAACTGCAAAACGAGAAGGCAGCCGTACGCGTGCTGAACAGCGGGCTTCCAATTCGTGCGGATGAACGGACGCGGATTTTTGAGCGCTTCTATCGCGGAGGGGAAGCGCGGCGTCTGGCTCCGGGTTCCGGTTTGGGTTTGTATTTCGCGCACAAAATTCTTCAGGCCCACGGAGGCTGCCTGGAACTCGAGGAGCGAACGGCCACAACCGGCGAGGATACCGCCTTCCGTCTCACGCTGCCTCTCGCGCTATCTGCTCTCTGAGGATCGTTTCGCTATGTCTACTGAACAGCTGAGTGCTTTGCTCGTTGACGATGAGCCGTCGTTCCGAAAAGTGTTGCGGACATCGCTGGCAGCCAGCGGATTTGCGGTCGAAGAGGCCCCTAGTGGTGAAGATGCAATCGCGATCCTAGCGCAACGCCCATTTGATCTGGTGCTGCTCGACATGAACATGCCGGGAGTCGGAGGAGTGGAGACCTGCCGCAAGGTCCGGTCGCTCTTGCCTAAGATTGGGATTGTCATGGTCACTGTGCGCGATGCGGAGAATGATATGGTGAGGGCTCTCGAGGCGGGTGCGGACGACTACCTCACCAAACCTGTCCGCTTTCGCGAACTGGTGGCGCGCCTGCGGGCTGTATCGCGCAGGCTGCACGCTGAAGATACGCTCGAATCGCTTGTTCTCCGGGTGGGCGATCTTGAACTCGACGTCAAACGCCGCTTGCTCTACCGCGATGGTGAATTCATCCATCTCACTCCGACCGAGTTCCACCTGCTGGCGCTCTTGATGAGGCATCAGGGGACCCTCGTCACTCACGCCCAGCTGTTGCGTTCGATCTGGGGACCGGAGTATGGCACCGAGCTTGACTATCTGCGCTCTTACGTGAAAGCACTGCGAAAAAAGATTGAAGAAAATCCCTCGCGGCCGAAGTACCTGCTGACCGAGCCCTGGGTCGGATACCGGCTGTGCGATCCGTCTCAGGAATACTCCACCCCTCCCCGCTGACGAGCGCTCCACGAGTCTTAACTTTATCTGCATGGTCCTCTTCCGGAAGACAGCGTTCACAGGGCTCGCTCGCCTCATAAGAAACGCTTATCCCGCCCAAACAAATTATGAATCCTGGTCTTCACGGATTCTTCACGCCCTGCACTGTATTGTTCTCGGACCAAGAGACCGGTGGATGCGCAGCCGAGGGCTCGACGGCAACATCATAGGCATTCATCACTGCATACAGGTGAAACGTTTCGGAGCCTTACGCACTCCATACGATTGTTTTACGCGATCTTTATGACTTTCTGGATGTAATTAGCTTTGCCCAGACCGCCAATGGTAGGGAACATCGAGTTCTGCTCGACTGACTTTCAGTCTTCGGTTCCGCAAGATGCAACAACAAACGTAAATCAGCAGGAGATTGGGGCGTGATGACCATGAGAATTCATTTCTATCGGATGTTGACCGCTGTAACTTTGCCTTTTGCCCTGGGAACGATTCTTGTCTCGGCTCCAGGGGCGCGCTGTCAGGCTCAAGCGAAGGATCAGGCCGCGTCTGGAGGTCAGTCGACGGTAGCCGCTCTACATGAACCGCCAGCCGCCGGAGCGCCCCACGACGAAGGTGCGGCCAGCAAGCCCGCACCGAGCGGGACCGCCGCCACGCCCGACCCGGAGATATCACCCGCGGTCGCGAAGCAACTCGCCACCATGCAGGCGGAAATCGAAGAACTCAAGGCTTTGTTGAAGGGCAATGCAGAATTGCAACCAGCATCCGCACGCGCGATGGCGCCAGCTCCGACCCTGGCCCAACCCACACCCGCGATTACGATTGCGAACCCGGCTGCCCCGGCGCAGGTTGCAGATACGACCACCAAGCCGGAAAAGCCGGAGGCAACGGTTCCCTTTGCTTATGCAGACTGGACGTGGCTGAATGGCAACCCGCGCAACAAAGACGCGGTCTGGGATTCGAAATTCTTCACGCCAGAGATCCGCATGGACATCCATTACATCCAGGATCTCAACCATCCGAAGGACGACACTATGGGTGGCTCCACTGAAATTTTCCGCTCGAACGAATTTCAGGTGGAGCAAATCAGCTTTGGCGGTAACTTCCACTGGCAAAATGTGAACGCTCGAATCTTGACCATGAATGGAATGTTCGGCGTAACCACGCCGCGCAATGACGCCAGTGCCGGACGCGGTCAGTGGGACCTTCGTGGGGCGTACAAATACGTTTCAGAGGCAAACGCCGGCTATCACTGGGATGTAAACCACGGGCTCAATGTTGATGCAGGGATTTTCGTTTCCTACATCGGTCTCTTTAGTTACTACAATTTCGATAACTGGACGTACCAACCGTCCTACGTGTCATCCAATACGCCCTGGTTCTTTAACGGATTGCGAATCCAGTGGTTCCCCACGGACAAATTGAAAATTGAGCCTTGGATCATCAACGGATGGCAATCCTACGGCAGATTGGGCAGCAAGCCCGGCCTGGGCGGCCAGATCTTGTATCGCCCGAAGTCCTGGCTCTCTCTTGTCTTCAACAACTACGGCATGGGTGAAGATACGCTGGGGAATGGCGACGGCCACTTTGGCCGCTCGCGCATCCACACCGACAACAGCGTTGAGGTCAAGTACTACGACCATCCTGAGAAATTTCTCGACAAGATGGCCTTCTCTGTTACCGGCGATCTGGGTTGCGAATATGGCGCAAGCGGATCGTTCGTCAGTGCGCAGGGTCGAACCATCAATAACAACGTGAATTGCCACCATAACACGGCGACGAGCAGCAAACAGACCTTCGCCGGATGGATGGTATACAACCGCTGGTGGTTCAAGAAGGACACGTACGGCCTCACCATTGGCGGGGGCGTGATGGACAATCCGGGGCGCTATCTGACCTTGCTTCCACCGATCAATGGGGCGGATGCCGTCACAGGATCGCCGTACTTCACGCAAAACCCGGGAGACCCCTACAAAGCCTGGGATGCTTCGCTCACCTTTGACTGGATGCCTAGACAGTACATCACTTTCCGAACGGAGTACGGGTATCGCCACGCGAACGTGCCGTACTGGACTGGCCGCGGTGGGATAACGCCCGGCGATAACCTATTTCCCAGTACGGTTCCGAACCCCGGCGCGGGATCTGTGGTGGGAAACACAACGTTCGTACCAGGTCCATTCCTCTCCGCAACTCCTGGCTACACATGCGCGGCTGGAAGCGCGGGTTTCTGCCCCGATCTGCGGAAAGATGAACCCAGCTTCCGGTACGCCATCATGGTGAAGTTCTAGTCCAGGCGACGAGGGAGACGAGACGACAACCATGCGCGACATGAACCGGAGCAGCGTTCGACAGTTGTTTGCCACTGCGACGTTGCTCCGTTTCCTGCTTGTTCTTTCTTTTGCTTCGCTGCTGGCGCTGGTAGGCTGCACCGCACATGCCGACCCGGCGGCGGAGGCGCCGCCGCCCGCCAACGTCGTGCCGGGAGCGGACCCCAGTTTGTTCACGGTGGATCATCCTGAGCAGTTTCCACTCACCGCGGCTGTAGAACGTCCCACAACTTCCGAGTTGATCGTTACGGGGGCGGTCACGCCTGATGTTGCTCGCAACGTCCCAGTGGTCTCGCTCGCCTCTGGACGCGTCGTAGCCATTCATGCGCGCCTCGGCGACACCGTACAAAAAGGCCAATTGTTGCTGACCATTCGAAGCGACGATGTGGCTGGCGGCTTCGACGCTTATCGCAAGGCCGTAGCCGATGAACTTCTCGCACGCAAGCAGTTGAATCGCGCGGTGGACCTGTATGCCCATGGCGCCATCGCACAGCAAGATCTCGAGGTCGCGCAAGACGCCTCGGATGACGCCAAGGTCACCCTCGAAACCGCGACCGAACATTTGCGCCTCCTCGGCAACGATCCCGACAAACCCAGGGGCATCGTCGACATCGTTGCGCCTACCTCGGGCGTGATTACCGATCAACAAGTGACCAACGCGGCGACCGTGCAAGCCTACTCATCGCCGAGCCCGTTTACGATTTCCGATATCTCGTGGGTCTGGATTGTCTGCGACGTATATGAAAATGATCTGCCGAACGTCCGGCTCGGGGATACCGCAGAGATCACCCTGAACGCCTATCCCGATCGGCCGTTCAAGGGCAAGGTCAGCAATATTGGCGCTGTTCTCGATCCCAATATTCGCACTGCCAAAGTGCGGATCGAAGTACAAAATCCTGGCATCATGCGGCTCGGCATGTTTGCTAAAGCGACATTCCGTGGCCAGGCCGTCGAAATGCACACCGTTGTCCCAGCGTCAGCTGTACTGCGCATGCACGATCGCGATTTTGTTTTTGTCCCGGCGCCCGACAAGAAGTTTCGCCGCGTGGAAGTGGTCAGCGGAGACGTGCTCACCGAGAACACGAATTTGCAGGAAATCAAATCAGGCCTCAAGCCGGGGCAGCAGGTAGTTACAAACGCTCTGGTGTTGGACCACGTGCTCGCTCAATAACAGCTGAAGCAAGCGTATCCGGCCTCGCGAGTGCGACTCATGGCGGACATTCCAAGGCAGCGGCCGTCACGAGCGGTTGAGCCGGCACATCGGCAAACAGGACAGGACAGGAAATGATTCGGGCCCTCGTAGACTTTGCGCTGAACAACAAGTTTGTGGTGCTGGCCATCGCCGTCCTGCTGGCCGGCTGGGGAGCCATCTCGTTCCACAACCTGCCAGTCGAAGCCTATCCCGATATCGCCGACAACTATGTGACCGTCATTACCCAATGGCCGGGGCGCTCTGCGGAAGAGGTGGAACAGCAGGTCACGATCCCTATCGAGATTCAAATGTCGGGAATGCCGCACATGAGCTTCTTGCGGTCCGAGTCGATTTTTGGCCTGTCGTACGTGATCATGATTTTCGACGACAGCTCGGTGAACGACTGGAATCGCCAGAAAGTGCTAGAGAGGTTAACTCAGGTTAACCTTCCCCCGGGTCAAAATCTTCAGCCGCAAATCGGCACCGATTGGAGCACGACGGGCCAAATCTACTGGTACACGCTGCGCAGCACGAATCCGAGATACGACCTGATGGAGCTCAGGTCGATTGAAGACTGGGTGCTGCTCAAGCAGTTCAAGTCCGTGCCAAATGTCGTCGATGTTTCCGACTTCGGTGGCACGGTGCGCGAGTACCAGGTTCGCGTCGATCCCAACAAACTCGTCTCCTACGGGTTAAGCATCGGCCAGGTCGAGCAGCAGCTCGCCAACAACAACATCAACGCTGGCGGCAGCTTCGTTGAAGTCGGGATGCAGCAGATGAATGTCCGCGCACTTGGCCTGTTTACTCGCGTGCGGGACATCGAGGACACCGTTCTAAAGAGCCAAACCGGAACCGCCCTGCGGGTGAAGGACATCGCCGAAGTCACGCAGGGTCCCAAAATCCGCTTGGGGCACATGGCACGAGCCAATCACATGGAGGACGGCCGCATCATCGACGAGCCCGACATCATTCAGGGGGCGGTGCTGATGCGCAAGGGTGCCGAAGAACAGCCCACGCTCGATGCCATTCATAAGAAAGTCGACGACCTTAACAACGGCCTTCTGCCTCCCGGCGTGAAGATCGTTCCGATGCTCGACCGCAGCGACCTCCTCCATTTCACGCTCCACACAGTCATGCACAACCTGGCGGAAGGCATGATTTTGGTCAGCGTGATCCTGTTCTTGTTTCTACTGAACGTTCGTGCTGCTCTCATCGTCGCGTTGACGATTCCATTCTCGCTGCTCTTTGCGTCGATCTGGCTGGACTTGAGCCACATTCCGGCGAATCTTCTTTCTCTGGGCGCGCTTGATTTCGGAATGGTGGTGGACGGCGCGGTGGTCATGGTCGAAAACATTGTTCGACACATGAGCCGCCTGAACAACGGCCACGGATCGGCGAGCAAGAAAACACCCGCGGAAGCGATTCGCGAAGCCGCGCACGAGGTACAGCGGCCTGTGTTCTATGCGATCGCCATCATCATCACCGCCTATTTGCCAATCTTCACGCTGCAACGTGTGGAGGGACGGCTTTTCCGGCCCATGGCGTGGACCGTGGCTCTCGCGCTGCTCGGCGCCATGACGTTTTCGGTTCTCGTCGCGCCCGTGTTGGCTGGCATATTTTTTCGCAACGGCGTCCATGAGCGGCGCAACCGGGTGCTGGATTATCTGACGGAGCGTTACCGCGAGCGTTTGAGGTGGGCTGTCCAGCACCGCTGGGTGGTGGCGGGCGTTGGTATCGCCGCATTGGCAGGGACGCTTTACTTGGGCTTTGGTGGCGTCATCGGCGCGGAGTTCTTGCCTCACCTCGACGAAGGCGCCATCTGGGCGCGCGGCACTCTGGCGAACAGTACGAGTCTCTCGGAGGGCGAGAAATTCACTACCAATCAACGTTACGTCTTCGCTTCTTTTCCGGAAGTGAAAACAGTGGTATCGGAAGTGGGCCGCCCCGATGACGGAACCGACACCGGAGGATTCGGGAACACGGAGTACTTCATCGACTTGAAGCCGAAAGAGCAGTGGAGGCCTGTCTTCCACCGAAACAAGGAAGAACTGGTCGCCGCCATGAACCGCGCAGTGGAGAAATACCCGGGCGCGATCTGGAACTTCTCCCAGCCCATCGAAGACAACGTCGGAGAAACCATGACGGGCACCAAGGGTTCGCTGGCGCTCAAGATTTTTGGCGACGACCTGAAGACTCTCGAGCTGAAGGGCGAGGAAGTCACCGCCGTCATGTCGAACATTCCGGGCATGCATGACGTCAAGCTCTTGCGCGATTTCGGTCAGCCCAATCTCGACCTGACCATCGACCGCCGCAAGGCTGCTCGTTTCGGAATCAACGTGACCGACATCCAAGACGCGGTTCAGACCGCGGTCGGGGGCAATGCCGTGAGCCAGGTGCTCATCGGCGAGCAGCGCTACGACGTGGT
>PMUM01000141.1 GCA_003166855.1 Acidobacteriaceae bacterium
GGATGGAGCTGTCGATCTGGCGTCCGTAGGCGTTGCGGCGGATGCGGATGTTGAGGGCGCCGAGGCCTTTCTGCTGGGGATTCTCGACTTCGGTGGCGAGCAGGATGGCTCCGGCGCAGGTGCCGAAGGTGGGCTTGGCGTGGACGAAATCCTTCAGCTTTGCGAAGCCTTCTTCGCCGAGAAGTTTCAGGAATGTGCCGGATTCGCCGCCAGGGATGACGAGGCCGTCGATGGCATCGAGTTGCTCGGGTTTTTTGACGAGGACGACTTCGGCGCCGAGTTCTTCGAGGCGGAGGCGGTGGGCGTCGAAATCGCCTTGCAGGGCCAGGACTCCGATTTTCATGGTGGTTCGATTTTAGCGGATGGGGTTTCGTGGGCGGCAAAGGCGGGGCCTCAGCGGCCCTTAAGGGCCGCTCTTCCAGGGAAGAGCACGCATTTGTCGTTTTTCCGCTAGGCTTGGAAGAGGATGGGGAAGAGGTGCTCGATTGTCCCTTGATGGACAGAGGCTGAACAGTTTGATAAAACCCGTTGCGGGCACCTCAGGGGCTAAAGAGTGTGCGTGAGAACTGGTGTCGTCCCTTNNTCGCGGCTGGATTTTGGTGGAGGTTGTTCCACCGTTCTCCCAGAAATCCGGTTCTCACGCCCTCTCTAAAGCCCTAACAAAAAAAGAAACGCTTTATCGCTGCGCTCAAACCGCTGCGCCACCCAAAAGCCTTACGCGGCCCTAAAGGGCCGGTCTTCCACGGTGGCGCACGCATTTGTAGTTTTTCCGCAACCTCTGAAGTCGTGCCCTTCCCCGTTTTCAAATCGTGCACATTCCCGGATTTGAGTTTACTCGTCATCTGCGTGTGTGGTCATGGCTAGACGCGGGCGGGGCGCCTTCGGCTTCGCTCAGGGCAGGTCCGCGCCACATAAACCGAAGATCAAGAGCAAAGTCAAAACCTGGACGGACAGGAGTTTCCGTCCCACACGGTCTGTCCCACACGGTCCGTCCGTTCCACACGGTCCGTTCCAGACGGTCTGCCGTACACGTGTTGACTTCGGGTTGGGGCGTCCCTAAGATTGCGCGAACATCGGGGCGCCATTTCTATGATTGGGTTGACCATTTCGCATTACCGCATCGTGGAGAAGCTGGGCGGCGGCGGAATGGGAGTGGTGTACAAGGCCGAGGACTCGCGGCTGCAACGATTTGTCGCGCTTAAATTCCTTCCAGAACTGATTGCGCGGGATCCGCAGGCGCTGGCTCGGTTTCGGCGCGAGGCGCAGGCGGCGTCGGCGCTGAACCATCCAAACATCTGCACGATTTATGACATCGGGGAGCAGGATGGTCAGACGTTTATCGCGATGGAGTTTCTGGAGGGGACGACTCTTAAGGACCGCATTGCGAGAAAGCCGCTGGAGATTGAGACGGTGGTAGAACTGGGGATGCAGATCGCCGATGCACTGGATGCGGCGCATGCCAAAGGGATCGTGCATCGCGATATTAAGCCGGCGAATATTTTTGTGACGACGCGGGGTCTGGCGAAGGTGCTGGATTTTGGTCTGGCGCGCATGGAACACAAGCAGGACGGCGTGACCAATACGGCTGGGCCCACGATGGATGTGGATGAGGAGCATCTGACGAGCCCGGGGACGTCGGTGGGGACGGTGGCGTATATGTCGCCGGAGCAGGCGCTGGGCAAGCCGCTGGATGCGCGCACGGATTTGTTTTCGTTTGGGGCGGTGCTCTATGAGATGGCGACGGGGAGCATGCCATTCCGGGGAGAGACGTCGGCGGTATTGTTCGACGGAATCCTGCATAAGGCGCCAACGCCTGCGGCGCGGCTGAATCCGGAGGTTCCGGTCGAACTGGAACGGATCATCACCAAGGCGTTGGAAAAAGATCGCGACGTGCGCTATCAGAGCGCGGCGGAGTTGCGGGCGGATCTTAAGCGATTCAAGCGCGATACCTCGTCGGGTTCGGCGGTGGCGGCGCCGGTTGCGAAGGCCGATGCGTGGTATCGAAAACCAGCCACATGGATTGTGGGCGTCGCGTTGGTGCTGCTGGTGGCAGTGGTGGGATGGTTTGTGTTGCGGACCCCGCCGCAGGGCATCCGGTCGGTGGCGGTGTTGCCATTTACAACTGCAAATCAAGACGCAGCCTCGGACGACCTGAGCGACGGTATGACTGCGGCGGTGATTGACACGATCTCTCAGGTACCGGACGTACGTGTGATGTCGCGCAGTTCGGTCGACCGTTACAAGCAGCAGAGTGTCGACTCGCAGAAAGCGGGGCACGATCTGAATGTGGATGCCGTCCTGACTGGGCGCATCACGCAACGTGGCGGCCAAGTCGTGGTGAGCGCCGAACTGGTCAAGGTGGAGGATGGAAGCCATCTTTGGGGCCGACAGTACCAGCGCGATGCGGCCGACACGCTGGCTTTGCAGCAGCAGATTGGCAGTGATTTGTCGCAGAGGTTGCAACCGAGCCTGAGCGGAGAGCAGAAGCAGAAACTGACGCGCCTTCCAACTCAGAACCAGCAGGCGTATCAGCTTTATGTGAAAGGAAGGTATTTCCAAGATCGCTGGGAAGGGGCCGACCGGGCGAAGGCGCTGGACTTTTTTCAACAGGCGATCGCCAGCGATCCAACCTATGCCGACGCGTATTCCGGCCTAGCTGAGGCGTACGCGTTGCAGGCGTTCTTTGGTGAGGCAGCGCCGGATGCGCGAGCGTTAGGATTAGCCGCAGCGAAAAAAGCCGTGGAATTGGATGGTGCGCTGGCAGAAACTCATGCTGCACTTGGTTTGAGTCTTTTCCTCGATTTGAAATGGGCCGACAGCCAGCGCGAACTGGAACAAGCTGTGTCTCTCAACCCGAACAGCATTACGGCTCACCTGTACTACGGCTGGTACCTCGGGTTCACAGGGCGTTTTCCCGAGAGTCTGGAACAGATGAATCTGGCGCAGGCGCTGAATCCTCTGTCCCTAGCCATTTCCTATACCACCGGCAATATCTTGTACTGGCACAGGGAGTACGATCGTGCGATCGAGCAATACCACCGTACGCAGGCCATCGACCCGGAGAACCCTTCGGCTTTCGACAGTCTGGGGGATTCGTACCTGGAAAAGGGCGATTGCGCGGAGGCAACGAAGAACTACGCTCGTGGGGAAGAACTGCATGGGCATCCGGCGTATGCCGCCGCGTTGAGGAGCAGCCATGACGCCTCCGGCTGCCGGGGATTGATCCAGAAGCAATTTGAACTCGATAGCGATCCATCTTCCAAGGACTACGCTGCATTTGACGCCGCGGGGTTCGCAGCACTCCTGGGGAAAAAAGACGAGGCGTTCGGTCTTCTGGAAAAAGCGTATGCCGAGCGCGTTGGAATTGTCTTTCTTAAGATCGAACCTCAACTGGACAGCATAAGATCGGACCCACGCTATGCCGACCTGCTGCGACGTGTCGGCCTTGCACAGTAGTCCTACCAGAGTTGTTTCCTACCGGGGTTCGAAGCAGCCGATTTTCTACCACAGAGGACACGGAGTACACAGACGGGTTGAGGTTTAGCTCGACCCCCAGCGGCTGAAGCCGGGATTCATACGGGGCTTCACGACCCGACTGAAGCAGTGCCCATCCCGACGCGGGCGGGGGCGCCCGCGCCACATAAACCGAAGATCAAGAACAGAGTCAAAACCTGGACGGACAGGAGTGTCCGTCCCACACGGGCAGAATCCACACCCTTCCCGGATTCGTTTAGACGCCGTTGGGGCGCTGGCGGATCAGGGAGAGGAATTCGGAGCGGGTTTCTTCTTCCTGGCGGAAGCAGCCTAACATCGAGGAAGTCACGGCGGCAGAATGTTGTTTTTCGACGCCGCGCATCATCATGCAGAGGTGGCGGGCTTCGATGACGACGCCGACGCCTTGGGGCTCGATGACTTTCTGGATCGTCTCGGCGATCTGGGTGGTGAGGCGCTCTTGAATTTGCAAGCGGCGCGAAAAGAGTTCGATGAGGCGCGGGATTTTGCTGAGACCGATGACGCGTCCGTTGGGGATGTAGGCGACGTGGACTTTGCCGAAGAACGGGAGCAGGTGATGCTCGCAGAGACTGAAGACTTCGATGTCTTTGACGATGACCATTTCGTCGTAATTCACGGTGAACAGGGCGCCTTTGAGGAGAGCCTCGGGATCTTCCTGGTAGCCCTTGGTGAGGAACTTCATGGCTTTGTGGACGCGGTCGGGCGTCAAGGCGAGGCCTTCGCGGTTGGGATCTTCGCCGAGGCGGACCAGCATCTCGCGGACGAGGTCTTCGTAGGTGGCGCTGGTTAGGGTGGTCGGTACTTTTGTTTGTTCGGTTGGGGCTGGTTTCATGGGTCGACTGGATCTTCCTCTTCTATTACACATTCTCGTCGCGCTGTCGGCAAGTTGCATGGGTCCTTCGGCGCAAAGAACGCGCCTCAGGATGACAGGGCGACGGTGCTATCGCCGCGGTTCGTTCCCGCCGGCGTACTCGAAGGAGTTCATCATGGTTTCTTCGAGTCTTACCCTTTCAAGATGCGCCTTTTGAAAGCCGCGCTGCAATATTTCGAAGATCTCGACGGAGAGATTTTCCGTGGTGGGCACTTCTTGGGTGAATTCTTGCAGGGTATTCAAATTCTGCAAATCGTAGCGGGAGAGCACTTCCCTTTCGACGAAGCCGTCGAGATCGACGAGGTTGCAGACCATGCCGGTGGCGGGATCGACGGGGCCGCTGACGGTGACTTCGAGGGTGTAGTTGTGACCGTGTCCGTGAGGGTTGTTGCATTTGCCGTAAGTGGAGACGTTTTCTTCGGCGGACATGTCGGCGCTATGCAGGCGGTGCGAGGACGAGAAGCGATAGCGGCGGGTGAGGTGAGCTTTCATTTGGTTTGTTTATCGGTTCAGGCGTCCCTCCGGGACGCAGTTATATTTTCGGTTCGCTTACCCGCCAGTGAACTGGCGGGCTATTGTCAGAGGTCCCTCCGGGACCGGTTGGAGCGCTGACCCATCCAACCATACTCGTGAAACACTGGTGCTGTTCTCACTGCTCTTCTCCGTAGAAATCGACGAAGAGGTCGGGGGTTTCGTAGATGCGGACGCGGTGCAGTTTTGCTTTTTGGAGTTTGGATTCCAGGCGCTGCCAGCAGGCGATGGCTAGATTTTCCGTCGTCGGAATCTGGGTGAAGAATT
>PMUM01000344.1 GCA_003166855.1 Acidobacteriaceae bacterium
TTGTTGCTGACGCGCTCCCGCATTAGGTCCGACTCGCTCAGCGGCTGGTTCAGACTGCCTTGTCCCACCAACATCGAGCCAGCTTGGCCGATTCCTGACAGCGATCTGACCAGGACGTTCTTTCCCGTGTTCTTCCCCTCAACTTTTCCTTTGAGCGGCCGCAAGTCCAAACTCGTGGCGGCGGCTTCGATGGGAACGACTGCACCATCCGGCATCAGCAGAGAATCGAACTGGATGTCAACGTAACCTGAACGATCTCCGCTCCGGATGTGCCCAACCGCTTTTGCTCCCGCAGGGACGATAATTTCTCCGTCCCGCTCATAGTTGTACTCGATCACCGCCAGGACCGGCGTTCGCACTGCCGTGCTGGCCGCTGATTCCAGGCGTGCACGCAATCGCGTACCCGTGGCCAGACCCAATCCCAGTTCCGGTACCGGATTATTGAAGAGTTCGTGGGCCTGAGCACTGGCCGAACTGGCAGAGAGGTTTCGCACGTAGATTAGCGAAGACTTCTCCATGGCCTCGCGCTCCGCTTTACCCAAGTCTGGAGTCTCGGCGCCGGCACCCGAGCCTGGCTGATACGGCGGCGCTTGCCAGGGCTGCTGGTCTCCGAAAGGCGGTATCGATCCCAAAGTTCCCGCTCCGCCCGCCACCGTCGTCCCCGCCGGCTTGGTCGCAGTTCGCTGTAGATCTCGTTCGTTTAAGAAGCCTTCGTGAGATTCTTTTGTGGCGGGCCGGCCAGAATCGGTGATCGGAAATAGGCTCTTGTCGTTGCTTGCGTTGCCGCTCTCCAAGGCTAAGTCTTCAGTGGTAGTAGCACCACGACTCTTCACTTTCTGCGGCACACTCCGATGGGGCATAGACGTGGCAACGAAGATCAGCAGCGCGATGACGATCGCACCCGCCCCGATGATTACAAAGCGGTTCTGTTGGATCTGCTGCCTGGCTCTCTGTTTTGCTCTTGTTGCGAGCCCAGGCAGCGGCGCGGTTGCGTCCGCAGGGAGTGGCTCGTTGTTTCGAGCCTCATTTTCCGCTGGCTCCTGAATGACTGCAGCGTTGCCGTTGTCGCTGTGTCCGTTTGGATGAATCATTTCGCACCTCCCGAGACCGGAGCCACAAACGCAATCGGTGCCAGGACCGGATGGTCGACCTCTTCCGCTTGGGCAACCGCTAGCAAGAGCCGTTCCCTAGATTCTTTGAAAGTAGGACGCTCGAACACAACGATGCCGTCGGCCCTAGCGCCAGGCGCGAGTCTACGCGAGGTGATCCAGTAGTCTTTGATCGGCACCGGCTCGGCCTTGATCGCCTTTCGATGCTTGCCTTTCGATGTCCCCGCAAGCTGTATTTGCGGCGGCAGCAATTCAATGGTTCGTGCAGAAGAATTCAGAACGGCGAATGGCACGGCCATCTGTTGCTCTTTCTCTATCGCCTCTCCTACCGCAACCTGCAGTTGCTTGCCTTCCCAATGTGGATTCTCAATTCGTTCTGACCTGAGCAAATCCTGCTCTTGTCTGCCAGGCTTCTCCGGGGCAGTGCTGGTTGGCTGATTTTCAGTGGCTACGTTCTTTGTTTCGCCAACCACAAACACGGGGTGAGTCGAGGCAATCAGAAAACTACGCTGGCGCTCACAGTTGAGGACATAATCCACAGGCTCACTACGGTCTGACTTGCCTTGGCTCACCAGGCTCAGCGAGATCCCATGGCCTCCTCTGGTAGTAATCAGGGCGTTGGTTTGTGCAGGTTTTGCGCTGGTTGCTTTGAAAAACACCAGCTGCGGCTCGGCTTCGGAGTGGTCGGCCTTAAAGGCTCCCGGATCGCCCAGTACGACCGAGCTGACCTCTTCCAGCACCCGCACCGAACTGATGTATCCTGGCCGCAGGTGCAAAACCACAACTTGTTCTGGGTCAACATTCAGGCTCACGATTCGCGCCTGCGGAAGATCGGATTGCGCTGAAGCTATATGCAGCAGCAGGAGACCGGCCGTTGTCAGATGCACCAAACTCAAACAAATTTTCATCTCACATCTCTTTCCGAACTGATGTTCGTAGTTCTTGGTTTAATTCCGGCTTGGCGGAGGTAAGTTGTTCTAATTCTTGCCACGTAGGCAATTACGTCGGGATTTCGATAGCCGAGGTCTCGTCTGCCGATCACGTCTTCGCCGGCATAATACGCGGCAGCCACTAGCCTGAAATCATTGTGAAACTGTTGCATCAGCCATGCGAGGTAGCGCACGCCACCGGAAACGTTCTGATCGACACTGCACCGGTCTCTTACCCCGAGTCGCTGAGCGGTTAGGGGCATTAACTGCATTAGTCCTGCAGCGCCTTTGGGAGAGACCGCGCATGCTCGCCAGTGCGACTCGCGTTCGACAATGGCGCGTACCAGCGCGACGGGGACCCGATAGTGTTGAGCGTAGGCTACGACGTAGTATTCGGCTTCAAGTCGTGCCTGTGGTTTGGGCGATTGCGCCCAGCAAATCGAGATTGCAGAAAGCACTTGCGCCAAGATTAGTACTGCCTTCATGCCCCGCTCCTTCGCAGAACCTCGGCGCTGTACTGCTGCGCGTCAAAGATCAAGCTGGCAAACCCATCCCGCAAGAGCAGCTTGCGCCGGTCGGCCTCGGTTTTAGCCAGCAACGGCAGGAGAATGTCTCTCATCTCCGCCGTGATTTGTTCACTTCCCAGAACTTTGAGTGCCTGCGCAAGGTCGAGAATCTCCGAGACTGAGGGCGGTTTCTCCATGCTCCAGCCACGCAAAGCCTTGGCGAGTCCCGCCATACCGGCATGGAATTCGTGGCTTGAATCCGGCGTCCTCAGTGCCACAATCTCTGCTTCTCGCTCCGCGGTTGGGTGTTCGACGCGAAGGTAAAAACTGCGCCGGCGCAGGGGATCGCCGATGCGCCTCTCTTCATTCGATGTCAACACAACGAACGGAATGCTCCTGGCTTTTATCGTGCCCAGCTTCGGAATGCTCAACTGCCACACGCTCAGCAATTCCAGCAACAAGGCCTCAAATGCGTGGTCCACCTTGTCCAGTTCGTCGATCAGCAGGACACAGGGCCTTTCGCACTGCAACGCGCGCAGAAGCGGCCCGGCACCGAAAAACTGCTGGCTGTGCAACTCCGTACGCAGGGATTCCCAGTCAACATTGGCGGACTTGGCTTTGAGTTCAACGCAAAGCCTTTGAAGGGGTTCATCGAACTTGCCGATGGCCTTCTCCTCGTTGATGCCTTCGTAGCACTGCAGGCGTTCGACGGTGGTGTCCGCTGCGTCTGCAACTGCATATGCCAGTTGAGTCTTACCGCTGCCGGCGGGGCCTTCCAACAGCAACGGTTTCTGCAGTCTCGCCGCCAGGTAAACCGTTGTCGTGGCTATCGAATCCGCAATGTAGCCGCTTGCGCGAAGACCTCCTTCGAGTTCTTGAAGAGACGAAAACACTCGCTCCTCCTCCGCCTAGGACCATGCCAATCCCGGTCCTGACCGTGAAGAAGCTAAGCCCAAATGAAATTTCGGTCAAATACGGCACTTCTGCCCCGTTGGGTTTACCCTCTTGGTCCGAATGTCGAGTTCACGCGGTTTTTGATCGAAACATGGAAGTGCGCTAAAACAGCGCGAAATGAGGAGATTGCAGGCAATGAGACCAGCCAACAAACTACTGCTGCGTGAACCCGATCGGGCGTCGCGAACACCGGAACATAAGGAACCTTGCATCGAGAAACACTATTCCGTTTCTGAACTGGCAGCGATGTGGAACCTTAGTGAGAACACTATCCGCAGGATGTTCGAAAATGAGCCAGGAGTCCTAAAATGGGGGGCCACAGAAAGTCGATTTAAGCGGCGCTACACAACTCTACGTATTCCAGAGAGCGTGGTTCTTCGCGTCCATCGACAGTTCAGAGCGGCCGGATAAGAAGCCTGAACTGACGAAAGAGAGAAAGTCACGTCGGCGCCGGCCTCCGTCTCTGACCTTCGAGTTCCCCCAATTCACATCACAGCTTCCGTTTTCACTGGGGACCGCGTGGAGCTATCCCAGGCCATCCGCGCGCTGATTTCAAGTTGTTGCTGCCTTGCCTTCACAAAAGGCGCGTAATGCTTCTCAGTAATCTTGATGCTGCTATGACCCAACAGCAGGGATACTTGATCAAGGGAGACACCAGCCAGTAAGAGTTCGACGGCAAACGTGTCGCGGAACATGTGTGGATGGCAGTGCTTTGGTTGGTCATCTTCCGACTTCAGGTTTACAGTTCGGAACAGCAGACGAAGGGACCTTTGCCACCCCTTCTTAGCAGTATGGGGATCTCCGTTGCCACTCCAAAAGAAGTATCGCGGATTTGAATTGGGGAGCGCTTGCAGCAAGTTTGTGACGACGGGTGGAAGTGGGACATAAACTGGCACTTTCGTCTTGTGGCGGTAAAGTAGCAGACGGTCACCCTCAAGCCGCCGCCGTTCAAGGGTTACGGCATCCAGAATGGACAGACCTGACCAGCGCATCAGAAGAACCAATGCGCGCAGACGGAATGCCCGATGTTGAAAATCACGGCCTCCCTTCCAGTCGGCGTACGCGTAGGTTGCGTCAACAATCTTCGCGAATTCAGTGGGCGTGAAGTAGTCCGTCGGATCGGGGGAAACCTGTACAGGCTTCATCTTCTTGGAAGGGTTCTTGTGCAACCATTCGTTCTCGATACAGAAGTCGAAAAAGCCGTTGAGCCGATGGTGCTTCCGCTGAGTTGTCAGAGCGCCGTTTTTCCACGATGCACGGAACTCGCGCAGTCGCACGGTTGTCAATTCATCAATAAAGTTCAGAGACTCGCCTCGGGCCCACTCCAGGAGTTGCTTTTGAAACAGTGTCTTGCTTTGGCAGGTTGTGGTTTTGGCCAGTTGCCGCGCCTGTTCATCGCTCAAGAAATCTCGGACGGCCTCTTCGATTGTGATTCTCAGACTGACGTCGGGAAGAACCGGACGTAGCGGATCGGCATTGACTTCCATGATGCGGGCTTTGCGCTCGGCATTTTCCCAACTCCGCGTCTTGGCGGATACGCGCACGAACTGGCCGGTGGGCAATGTGCCGTTAATCCATTTGGGACAATGGCATCTGCGATGATTACTGTCCGCCTGTGTGCAGGGCGGATAGTGGCGAGTATAAACGCTCAGCATGTGCCTCCAGACCGGGCGTTGCAGATTACGCTAGGCCGAGGGCACTGTACGATTATTGTACGATTCGCGCAAACCGCGCAGAACCTGCGTGTTTTCAGGGGTTTGAAATGGTGGAGCTAGTCGGGATCGAACCGACGACCTCATCGTTGCGAACGATGCGCTCTCCCAGCTGAGCTATAGCCCCTTGTGTGGGTTGGGTTGGTTGACTGCTTAACTATTTTATCAGCGATCCAGAATCGGCACCAACCGGGCACGCCCCTGGCAACTGCTCCGGCGAGTACCTTGTGGCGAACCCTCGACAAAATCCCCTTGACGAAATCCGGTCACCTGCGTCTAACTAACCTAAGCGGCGACCCGCGACACTGCCGCCCGGGAATCTTCCAAATGTTTGCGCAACTGAATCCCGCGACCGCGCGCCGGCAGCGCTGGCTCCGCCTTGGTTCGCTCGCGTTTCATGCCGTGTTGCTGGCTTGGCTGTTGCACACGCCCGACCCTCAACTGCTGACCGCAGTTTCGGTCGCCTCCGGACAAAACGGCAAGTCGATTACCCGGCTCTATTGGCCCAGCAAGTCCCCCGACGACAGCAGCCGGAGTTCCTCCGACAACGCGACTGAGCGCTACCGTCACCAGCGGCTCAGCCACGAGAAGTTGACCTGGAAGTCTCCGGCTCAACCGCCGAAACCTACGGCGCCACAAAATACGCTAGCTCGCACCAACGCTGAAGACACCTCCCAAACCCAGACGCTTTCCGCCCTCGGTCACGGCGCTCAGGCAGGTTCAACCTACGGAACGCTCGTTGGCGGCCCCTTCTTCGGCAACGAGATTCGCCCAGCCTTGCCGATCGCCACTTCCGACCCGGTGGTCTACCCGTGGCAGTTGCCCAACTCCCCGGGAAACGAAGTTATCGAAATCACTATCGACGAGCGCGGCGAGATCGTCCGCAAGACTGTGCTCGCGAGCCTCGGCCCCGACATCGATGCCAAGTGTCTCGCAGCGCTGGAGAACTGGCACTTTCATCCAGCCACGAAGAATGGCGCGCCCATCCCTTCCAAGCAGGACGCGATCTTTCCCTTCCGCGCCCGCGGCTAGCCAATCCGCGCTGCGGGATCGCGCCAAGCCCGCCGGTGCAGGCCCAGCCGCTATAATGAAACAGTGAGCGCAAACCAAATCCAGCAGGTCGCTTCCGCGGATTTTCCCACCCGCTGGGGCAAGTTCCGCATTTACGGCTTTCGCGGACACTTCGGTTCCGATGGGGATCGCCGCGTCGAAGAGGCTGTTGCCCTAGTGATGGGCGATGTCAAAACCACTCCGCCCCTCGTACGCGTACATTCCCAATGCCTGACCGGCGACGTCTTCCACTCCCTGCGCTGCGACTGTCGCCAGCAGTTGGAACTCTCGCTCTCGATGATTACTGAAGAAGGCGCCGGCATCCTGATCTACGAACAGCAGGAAGGACGCGGCATCGGCCTGATGGCCAAGCTGCAAGCCTACGAACTCCAGGACGCGGGACTGGACACCGTCGAAGCCAACGAACGCCTCGGCTTCAAGAACGACTACCGCGACTACACGCTGCCCGCCGAGATGCTCAAAGCACTCGGAGTCACGCGCGTCCGCCTGCTTTCCAACAATCCCGAAAAAGTTGACGCCCTCGAACGCGCCGGAGTCCACGTGGTCGAGCGCGTCCCCTGCGAAGTCGTTCCCAGCCCCCACGCCGAAGAGTATCTCAAGACCAAAAAAGAGAAACTCGGGCATCTGTTCACCTCAAGCTAGATTCTGGGGATCCTGTCTCCACGCCTGACGATCGCTTTGCGCGAATCTCCCCGTCATGCTCTAATTCGCTGACGCACTCTCGCGAATGGCCGCCTCTGACTCCGGAATTCGTTCATCCTCCGTCTTCACCGTGCTTGCCCTGATCTTTGCCCTGGCAGGCGCCGGCTCCATGCTCTACTACCACCTCGCTCTCTTCATCCCCCGCGTGCTCGAACAGAGGACCGCGCGCGGGCTGGGAAATGGCTATGCCTTCGGTGACGATTTCTATCCCATCTGGCTTATCGCGCGGCAGAGGCCAGTCGACCATCGCGACCCTTATAGCTCCGAGATGACGCGCCAGATTCAAGTGGGATTGTTCGGCCGCCCACTTGACCAGCGCAATCCTACCGACCCATCTGTCGACTACCGTCAGTTTGCTTATCCCGCATTTGTGGAACTCCTTCTCTGGCCCTCTGCTTCCCTGGAATTCCCGCACCTACGCCTCGTTCTCGCAGTGCTCTTGCCGCTCCTCACAGTGATGAGTCTCTGGTTCTGGATGCTCGCGCTGAATTGGCGCCTCCATCCGCTCTGCTTTGCGGTGCTTGCCATGCTCACGCTCTGCAACTACCAGGTACTGGAAGCACTGTTCGCTGAGCAACCCGGCCTGATCGTAGGATTCTTGCTGGCCAGCGCTGCGCTCGCTCTCCGCCGGGACCGACTGTTGCTGGCTGGAGTTCTGCTGGCCCTGACCCTGATCAAGCCTCAAATGACTCTACTGGCCGCTGCATATCTGTTGCTTTGGAGTTTGTCCGACCGGCGTCGGGCGAGGTTTTGGCTCGGATTTCTTTCCACAACGCTGCTGCTGACCGCTGCTTCCCTCTGGATCTGGCCTCGATGGTTGGGGCAATGGCTGAGGGTTCTGCTCGGATACCATCGCTACGCGACGCCTCCCCTCGTCGCATTGCTGCCCGGCCCGCAACTCGGCCCCTACGTCGGTCCGGCATCGATTCTCGTTCTGCTCGGAGTGAGCGCGGCGCTGGCGTGGAGAAAACGTCAGGCGTCCCCCGATTCTCTGGACTTCTGGTTGACCTTGAGTCTGTTGCTCGCCATCACCAGCGTCTGCCTTCTTCCCGGGCAGGCTATCTACGACCACGTGATCCTTCTGCCCGGAATTTTTCTGCTGCTGCGTTACCGGCGGGAGCTGCACGGTGCCGGGAGGATCTCTCGGGTTCTGCTGGCAGTAGGCGCTGTGATTCTTTTCTGGCCCTGGGCGGCAGCATTCGGGCTGATCGCCGTACGTCACTGGCTGGCAGCGGGGACTTTTGATTCCAGCACGGTCTTCGCTCTGCCGATTCGCACGGCGGCATCACTTCCCTTCGCGGTGCTCGCCTTGCTGGTTTGCGCCGCACGAATCAATCTGTCGGGAAATCCAGAAGCCGCTTGATCGATTTCTTGTTCTTGGCCGGCAGATACCGCAGCGCCGATGCCGCCAGAGCCACATAGACCTCGCGCCCAGCGCCCGCGCCCCGCAGCACGTGCAGATGCCTCTTCACCGTATCCACGTCGCCCCGGACGATTGGTCCGCTGAACGCTCCGGCCGCGCCGAAAGAAGCATAGTTCGCCAGCGTCTGCAGCAGGATCGGAATCATTCGTTGCCGCGCCGCCTTTCTGCTCACTCCCGCCAGAGTCGCAACCTCCTCGGTGGTGGCCAGCAGCGCGGTGAACAACGGCGACGCAAACGTTCCCCACGCGTGATAAGCAGCCTTGTCTTTCTTGCGAATCGAATACGCGAGCCCTCCCAGGTCTTCAACCACGCGACGCGCCACCCGCACCGCAGCCCCGTCCCCCTCAATCGCAAAAGGAACTCCGCGCAGTGAGGGCCGCGACCGCCGCACAAACGTCATCAGCGGATGCACCGACGCCACCGCCGCTCCCCGCCTGCGCAACGCCGCCAGTTCATCGCTGCCAAGCGCGCCGCTGGAGTGCACGGCAACCCTTCCCTTCCACTCGATTGTCGGCGCGAGCAACCGTGCCGCTGACGCAATGGCCGCATCCGGCACGCAGAACCACACTAATCGTGCCTCGACAGCCGACAAATCCGTCGCCGCCCGAGCGCCCACCTGCCGAGCCAACTGCTTCGCCTTCCCCAACGACGCCCCGCGAGACCGCACCATCACCGCCTCGATCGCGTACCCCGCGTGCAGCAGTGACCGGGCGAGCGCGGACCCCAGATTTCCCGCCCCGACAATCGCAACTCGCGGCTTCCCTGCCATGCCCGGCAGCATAGCAGAAGCGGCTAGCGGCTTCCGGCTTTCGGCTTCCGGCCGCTCCACCGCGGTCGTCGCAGCAGAACTGCACTCCTGAAGCCGGACGCCGAAAGCCGGAAGCCTTTATATTGTTCCCATGCCAAAATCTTCCCGCAAAGCCCGCCTCATCTCCTCCCGCACCGTCTATCGCGGCCCAGTGTTCACCGTGACCACCGACCACGTGCAGGAACCCGGCGGCGTCGAGGTTCGCCGCGACATCATCCGCCACTCCGGCTCCGTGGTCGTGCTGGCCGTCGACGATTCCCGCTCCACGCCTGGCGTGCTTCTCGAACGCCAGTACCGCCATGCCGCCGCTGACTATCTATGGGAGATCCCCGCTGGCCGCATCGATCCCGGCGAGAAAGAACTCGAGGCCGCCAAGCGCGAACTGCTCGAGGAAACCGGATACACCGCCGCCAAGTGGCGCCGCATTCTGAAGTTCTATGCCAGCCCCGGCTTCGTCGCCGAAACCATGTCGGTCTTCCTGGCCACAGGCCTGCGCGCGGGCGAGGCGCAACCGGAAGAAGACGAAATCATCTACAAGCGCATGGTGCCTCTCCCCACCGCGGTTCGTATGGTTCTCAGCGGAACGATTCGCGATGCCAAGACCATCTCCTCGGTGTTGTGGCTCGACCACACAGCCCGCGCCGCTGGGCCAAAGAAGCGAAGCGCCCGAAAGTAGCTCGGCGAGCCAAAGTCCACAACCGGCGCACTCGCCGTCGCGTCAGTCTCCCGGATTAATTTGGGTCACACATTCGCTTGACAGCCCACCTTTGCCGCTCCAAAATGCATCCTATTGGCGGTATTTGACGCGGGCACGTCCTTGGGCCCCCCAGTAAAGGACGTGCGGAAAGCGGGGGGTTACGTGGAACGGCTGAAAGGAACCGTAAAGTGGTTCAATAACGCAAAAGGGTACGGGTTCATTGGGCGCGCGGATGGACCGGACGTATTTGTTCACTACAGCGCGATCACCTCTGAGGGATACAAGAGCCTGCAGGAAGGCGACCCGGTAGAATTCGAAATCACCGAGGGCCAGAAAGGCCCGCAGGCAGCGAACGTAACCAAGGCTGCTTCGTAACGGTCCCACCGTTGTTGTCGGATGCGATGGGGCAAATGTGAACCTTTAGGCAAGCACCTCGCCGCCATTGCGTTTAACGCGCGCATACGCTCGCACCCCGCCCCGCCTCTGGCTCTCCCGTCCAACTTTGGTTACTCTTACCTTGCCCGGGTTTGATCAAACATGGACAACAAGGCCATCGCCAACATTCTCTATGAGACCGCCGACCTGCTCGAGATCGACGGCCAGGACTCCTTCCGCATCCGCTCCTACCGCAACGCCGCGCAGGCCATCGAGAATCATTCGCAGTCAATCAAGGAACTCATCGCCGATCCCAAGCAAGTGCTCGCCATCCCCGGCATCGGCAAGAGCATGCTCCGCAATCTGCAGGAACTTTTCACCGACGGCAAACTCTCCGTCCAGGCCGAACTGCTAGCCAAGTACCACCCGTCGATGCTGCAGTTGCTGAAGATTCAAGGCCTCGGCCCGAAGACGATCGCCCTCATTTGGAGCGCCTACAAAGTCAGCGACGTCGACGGCGTCGAGAAACTCGCGCGCGAGTGAAAGATCCGCGAACTGCCCCGCATGGGCGAGAAGCACGAAGCCAAGCTGCTCAAGGCCATCGAGGACTACCGCCGCATCAGCGGCCGCTTCCTCATCGACGCCGGCGAAACCGAGGCCGAGAAGCTCACCGAGTATCTGGAAAAGTTCCCCGGGATCGACAAGATCACGCCCGCCGGATCGCTGCGACGCGGCCGCGAAACTGTAGGCGACCTCGACATCCTCGTCACCGGCAAAGCCTGCACCACCGAAGAAGGACGCCAGAAGGCCATCGCCTACGTCGCCCAATATCCTCCGCTCATGGACGTCATCGCCAGCGGCGACAACAAGATCAGCTTCCACCTGCGCAGCGGCATGCAGGTCGACGTGCGCCTGCTGCCGCCGGAGTCCTTCGGCGCGGCCATGCAGTACTTCACCGGATCGAAGGCCCACAACGTCGCCCTCCGCCAGCGCGCTCTCAAGATGGGATACACCCTGAACGAATACAGCCTCGCCACCCTCGAAGGCGAGAAGCCCGTTGCGGGCAAAACAGAAGAAGAAATCTATTCCAAGCTCAAACTCGACTACATCCCGCCCGAAATGCGCGAGAACCTCGGCGAGATCGACCTCGCCAAAGACCACGCCCTGCCCACCTTGATCACACAAGACGATCTGCAGGGCGACGTCCACATGCACACCGTCGAAACCGACGGCAAAAACACCATCGAAGAGATGGCCGAGGCCGCCAAAGCGCGCGGCTACAAGTACATGGCCATCACCGACCACTCCAAGAACCTGGCCTTCGCCAACGGCCTCGATGATAAACGTGCCGTCGAGCACATCGCGCGCATTCGCGCCGTGGACAAGCAGATCGAAGGCATCACGATCTTTGCCGGCATCGAAGTCGACATCCTCGCCGACGGCGATCTCGATCTCTCCGACGACGTGCTCGCGCAAATGGATATCGTCATCGCCAGTGTGCACTCAGTCTTCAATCAGGAACCCGCGAAGATGACCGAGCGCCTGCTGAAGTCGATCGAGAATCCGAACACCTCGCTCATCGGACATCCCACCGGCCGCATCCAACTGCGCCGCGACGCCTATCCATTCGACATGCACGCCATCCTAACCGCGGCCGCAAAACATAAAGTCGCAATGGAACTCAATTCCTATCCCGACCGCCTCGACCTGAACGATGTTCATCTCCGCCAGGCCAAACAACGAGGCGTGAAGATCGTGATCAACACCGACTCCCACCACACCTCGCACATGGAAAAGATCCGCTACGGGATTCTGCAAGCGAGACGCGCATGGCTGACCAAAGACGACGTCCTCAACACCCTCCCTCCCCAAAAATTCGCCAAAGCCATGAAGCACGCCTGGTGACCATGCTGTTCTTCAGTATGAGGGGAGAGTCGTAAGTATGTGGGGAGTTGTAGATGTGGGGAGTTGTAGTATGTGGGGACAGCCGCCCTCGGCTGTCCGCCGAGCGAAGCTCGGTGCCCGCGGAAACGTCCCATGCGCCGAACGGTGAAAGAGCGGCGCTTCGGCGCCCCGTCCAAAACGCAAAGTCCGCGGGCTTTATAGCCCTGCAGCCGCATCAAACACCCCGCTCATCATCCCCGCGCGCCCGCGTGAACTGTGGAAGAGCGGCGCTTTAGCGCCGCGTCCGAAGCGGAAAAGATTGCGGGCTTTAGCCCCCGCAGGGACCAAGCAATCCTTACCACCGCGATGCCGTAGAAATCCGCCGCACTCAAGCCGCGTAGCGGCGCCATGGGAAAGCCCGGCACGGAAGTGCCGGGTGACCGTGACAAATCTCACAGAGTCCCGTAGGTCCGACACACTTTGGCACCGATCGCGCCGCCCGCCTAGCTGACTTTTCCACAGATATAAATCCATTTCTTGTGACGAACGACCTTTACTGAGAAAAACAGAACGCGCAAACTCCCCTCATGCAGGCAATTTCCGCAGCTGTCGCCACCGGAACGGCAGGTCAGCAGACCTGCTATAAGTCCTTATTTATCAATATTTCACATACAACTCATTTGGAATCAAGATTTTGCGGTGAGCCAAACCGGGCCTTCGCTTCTAACCCAAACAGAATCAATATTTTGTCGGAACCGAGAGAAAAAATCTCGCGCACTGGTTCTACCTATAAGTCCTTATTCCGCAATATTTTACCCCGTAAGACATCTGGAATCAAGATTTTACCGGCCAACGAGCCGATCCTTGTCTCATAAACAACATAGAATCAATATTTTAGGAGTGTCGCGATGAAAAAAACGGATCCAAGTGTCCCAACTGCAGCCGAGGCAACAGCCGGCCCTCCCATCGACCTCGCGGCCGCTTGGACCTACGCCCAAAAGACGGGCGATCTTCAGCAAGATGGCAAGCACGTCTCCACCGGATACTCCGGCGCAAGCGAAGGCAAGAATAATCCCGCCATGGACAATGTCCCCAACGTCGGCCCCATCCCCCGCGGCGAATGGACGATCGCGGGACCACCCGTCGACAGCAAGGACCACGGCCCCTATGTGCTAAAACTCAATCCCGAATCTACGACCGACACGCACGGCCGCAGCGGCTTCCTGATGCACGGAGACTCCAAAGAGCATCCCGGCAGCGCTTCCCACGGCTGCGTCATTCTGCCCAGAGCTGTGCGGGAAGAGGTCTGGCAAAGCGGCGACCGGGATTTGCAAGTGGTTGCCGAGATTCCAGGTTCAGAACGCCCCAATGACAAATAGTTATCCGAGTCACATCGGGCGCGCGAGCGAGCGTACAATCTTCGCGGATACTCACGAACGTACGGCGCAAACCTATGCCTGATCAGACTCCCGTCCCGCCGCCCCCCAAACCGCCAGAGACTCCTGCTGTGCCTGCTGGTCCAACCATCAACATCGGCGAAGAGTACGGCACCGCGAAGAAGAATCTGCNNAATGACCATTGGCGCAGTGTTAGTCGTGGTCCTGATCGCTTCGTTCGTGAAGCGCGCCAGGCCGCAAGCCTCGGGCTCGCTCGACACGGTGACCGCCGTAGAGATTCCCGGGCAGGACTCCACCATGGTGGCGTTGACCTTCACCATTCGTAACACCAGCGACAAGATGCTCTACGTTCGTAGCGTTGAAAGCTCGATCAAGGCCCCCAGCGGAGAGGCTACGTCCGAGGCTGTCTCGGCTGTAGATTTCGATCGGTATTTTCAGGCATTCCCAGCTCTGAAAGTAGGCGCGCAGGCAGCCCTGCCGCCGGAGGCCAAGATTCAACCCGGCGAAACATCGGCGCGAACTATTATCGTGGCCTTCCCCATAAAACTCGACGCGTTCAACCAGCGCACTTCCACCAGCGTGGTGATCTG
>PMUM01000194.1 GCA_003166855.1 Acidobacteriaceae bacterium
CGACAGAAAATTGAGCACGAACCACTCGCCCAGCACCACCCACGCCGGCAGATAAAGGATAAACACGAAGAACCACGTCAGCACCCGCGCCCGCGGATACAAAATGAAATACGCCCCCAGCACCCCCGCAATCGCTCCGCTCGCCCCCACCGTAGGAATCGTCGAGTGCGGATACATCGCCACCTGGGTCGCCATCGCAAACAGCCCGCAGAGCAGGTAGAACAACAGATACGTGAAGTGTCCGAGGTAGTCCTCAATGTTATCCCCGAAGATATACAGGAACCACATGTTTCCCAGCACGTGCGTCCAACCGGCATGCAAAAACATCGACGTGAAAAACGGAAGCACCACCTGTTCCAGCGAATACCGCGGCGAGCCCGCCAGAAACGCCGCCAGATGTGCCGGCACTTCGCCAAATTGCCGCGCAACCAGCTCGGCGCCCCGCGGATCCGTCACCTGCTGCAGAAATTGCAACAGATAAATCAGAATGTTGAGTCCGATTAAAAATGTATTCACGTACGGCGTGCTGTATCGTGGTTGGTCGTCCTTAAGGGGAAGCATGGCAGATTTGGTAAGTTAGTAATACAGAGTACAACAGTGCGCGATCGTGTGGGATGGTCACGTGTGGGACGGACACTCCTGTNNCCGTCCAGGTTTTGACTTTGCTCTTGATCTTCCTCGTATCGCGCAATCCGCTTAGCCAGCCGCGAAAGGCCCTGGCAGAGCCGGAGGGAGGCGAAAGAACGCAGCTCACGACGTTAGAATTGCGGGATAAGGAACCACCGCCCTGTATCCCTGTGGAAGAGCGGCCCTTCCAGGGCCGCGTTAGGCATCTGGAGTTAGGTGGGCTTCAGCGCCCCTGTAGTTATAAATCGCAAAATCGCTCAATCGCTCAATCTCCGAATGAACTCCGTCCTCATCATCGACAAGCCCGCCGGACTCACCTCGCACGACGTCGTTAACCGCGCGCGCCGCATTCTTCACGAACGCTCCATCGGCCACCTCGGCACCCTCGACCCCATGGCCACCGGTGTCCTTCCGCTCGTCACCGGCAACCTCACCCGCCTGGCCCAGTTCTACACCGCCTCGGAAAAGACCTACGAAGGCACCATCCGCTTCGGTTTCGCCACCGACACCTACGATGCTGAAGGCGACCCCACGACTGAACCGAAACCAGTCACCCTGCGCACGGAAGAAATCGAAGCCGTCGCCGCCCGCTTCCGTGGAGTGATCCAGCAAACTCCGCCCCCGTTCTCCGCCAAGAAAATTAAAGGTGTCCCCGCCTACAAACTTGCCCGCCAACAAAAAGAAGTCATACTGCAGCCAGTCCAGGTCGAGATCAAGCAATTTGAAATCCTGGAAGTCGCTATCGACCGCGTCCGCTTCCGCGCCCACGTCACGTCCGGAACCTACATGCGCTCCGTCGCCCACGACATGGGAAGGGAACTAGCCTGCGGCGCCCATCTGGAATCCCTCCGCCGCACCGCAGTCGCCGAATTCACCCTCGAAGACGCCCACACGTTAGAGCAACTAGCCGAAGCCGCCCAAGGCCTCTCCGCGTCGAAAGCCGCGACCAAGAACGCCACGAGTCCTGAAATGAGAGGCGCGAACGGTGCAAGTCCTGAAACAAGAGGCGTGGATACCAGTGGCATGAGTCCCGAAGAGCCTGCCCTGAGCTTGTCGAAGGGGACTCCTGAAAATAGCCCACCAGTTCTACTGGCGGGTAAGCCCGAATCAGAGGAATCGCGTCCCGGAGGGACGCCTGAAATCCTGGAAGCATTCTTCGTCCACCCCCGAAAACTGCTCCCTCAATTCCCCTCCGTCACCGCCGACGAGTCCACCGTCGCCCGCATCCGCAGCGGACGCACCGTCAACCTCCCCGACCTCTCCCGCGCCCGCCAGATCAAAGTCTTCTCCGGCCAGCGCGACCTCATCGCCATCGCCACCCGCATAGCCGGCACCCTCTTCCATCCCAAACTAGTCCTCTCCGGCTAGATCTGCTCGTCTGGAAAGATGCATCGTGTGGAGAGATGCAAGTGTGGGACGGACACTCCTGTCCGTCAAGGTTTTGACTTTGCTCCTGATTCTCCGTATGTGGCGCGGGCCAACACACGCGAAGAAAAGACACGGGAAGGGCACGACTTCAGAGGTTGCGGAAAAATACAAACGCGTGCACTACCGTGGAAGAGCGGCCCTTTAGGGCCGCGTGAGGAAGTGAAGCTGGGACGGCTTTAGCCGCCGTGGTCGTCTTCTTCTGTCGCGGCTCCGAACTTCTCACACGGGCTAAAGCCCAGCATCATTTTCAACTCTTAACTCGGCGCTAAAGCGCCGCTCTTCCACCTTGAGTCGCACCGCTCGAAGAACTCTGATATCCAAGCCAGCCCCGCGAAACCCTAGGGCCCGAAGTACCGATAGTGTCCAGTAATCTTCCAGTTGAAAAGCACGTCTTCCGTCTTCGGCCCCTCGCCAATGTTGTGCACAATCATGTAGCGCCCGCTTCGAGCCTTCTGATCGACGACGATCCCGATATGCGGCACGTTTCCGCCGAGATCCCACGTGACCAGATCGCCCGGCGCGTAGTCGTCCGCGCGGCTGGTGATGGGCAGCGACTCTCCCTCGCGCTGAAAGAAGACCATCAGATTCGGGACGCGGCGGTGATCGATATTCGCGTCGGGATGCGCCAGCAACCAGCGCCGCTTGTTCGGATACGCCGCAAAGTTCTGCAGCATGTCTTAATGGACGTCCTTCTGCAGGTCGACGCCCACGGCACGGTAGCTGCGAATCACCTCGTCGGTACAGACTCCAGTGTCGGCAGGAACATCTCCACCGGGATAGGGAATGTGGACGTAAGCAGAAACGTACCGAACCGAATGGTGGGTGCGTTCGATGGCGGCGGCCACGAGGCTCCGGGTGAACTCCTGACGGGAAACCGGCGCCGCCTGATGCGCGAGTGCGAAACTCCACAGCGCGCCGGCAAGGAGCAGGCTCACCAATCCTTTGAACGCTGCGCGCATTCTGCCTGATTGTATCGCGCCAGCAGAGAGCCTCTGCCCTTGCGACAAATCAGTGATTCTCGGCGCTTCGGTTCTTTGACTCTGATGTCGCGGCTCTCGGCCAAACAGGGGCCACCAGTTCCGTCCGCCACAACGGACCGCCCATGTAGGAGAGACTCTCGGATTTCACAAACGTCGGACACTCCCCGCCCAGGATCCAGATGTGCGAGTCCGGCGGCTGCTTTCCGAGCCACGGCGCCACCAGTCCGGCGATGCCCCCGATCTCAACCTTGATTGCATAGTGCAACGCCTCGCGGCCGGCTCCGGCGAGGGTAAAAGGCTCTTTGGGTTGGCTGCTGATTGCGAGCTTCACAAGGCGGGGCTTGGGCGTAGCCACCAGCATCGACACTTCCAGCGGCGCATCATCTGGCCCCAGATTCTTCAGCAGCGTAAGCACTAAACCGTTGGCCAGATCCGGGGGCAGCTTCATGCGCTCGTTGAATGTCTTCTCGTTGCCGTCGTCATCGGTGTACTGCACCGTGACCTGCCCGGTAGAGGCCGTGATCGTAACTTCCGTTGCATGCTGGAACGCCGGGCCTTTCTGCACCAGGTGATAGCTGATGAGCCGGAAAATTCGGCGCTGGGAAAAGACCGTAGTCTCCTCCAGCCGCGAGCCGTCCTTGAAGTGGTAAGTCAGGCGGCTCGTGATTCGGTTGCCGTGAGGGACCTGCGCAGAATCGCCTTCCGCGATCGCCTTCCCGTCCAGCGTGCTCAGCACGAGAAAGCCGTGCAACAATCCTTCTTGGTAACGCACCGCTACCGGCGAGGCCGCTGCCCAAGCGCCGGAAAGAGCGCTCGTAAGGATCAGAACCATCGCGATCGACCGAGTGTGCACAGATCCAACCTCCGAGGGGAAAAGCGCCTCGATCTTGGATGCGGTTGCTAGAGTTGTGGTTTGACGCTTGCAGATTCATATTTCGGGCTCCGAAGTGAAACCACGGACGGTGCTAGAATCATATGTTTTGTGTTTGATTCAGTTTTCGAGTTCATAGGTGGCAATTATGGCGACAACCATGCAGGCGGTCGTGAAGCCGACAGCGGCCTCGGGCGCGGAGATTCGCGAGGTCAAGATTCCAGCTTTCGGGCGCACCGACGTGCTGGTGAAAGTGAAAGTCGCGTCGATTTGCGGCACCGACCTGCACATTTACAACTGGGACCGCTGGGCGCAGAATCGCATTCATCCTCCGCTCATTCCCGGGCACGAGTTCTGCGGCGAAGTGGCGGCGTTCGGCGATGAAGTCACCAGCGTGAAGGAGGGGGACTTCGTTTCCGCCGAGATGCACGTGGCCTGCGGCAAATGCCTGCAGTGCCGCACCGGCGAAGCTCACATCTGCCAGAAGGTAAAGATCATTGGCGTGGACGCCGACGGCGCCTTCGCCGAGTACGTGGTGATTCCCGAGTCGAATATCTGGAAGCTCGATCCCTCCATTCCGCTGGACTATGCGTCGATTCTCGATCCGCTAGGAAACGCAGTGCACACGGTGCTGGCCGGGGAGATCGCGGCCAAGAGCGTGGCCATCACCGGCTGCGGTCCGATTGGGCTTTTTTCGATTGCCGTGGCCAAGGCGGTAGGTGCGACTTCGGTGTTCGCGATTGAAGTCAACGAGCACCGCGCCCGAATCGCGCGCGAGATGAACGCCGACTACGTGCTCAATCCCGCGAAGGAAGAAGTCAACGCGATCGTGATGGAAAAGACCGGCGGCCTGGGCGTGGACGTGGTGCTGGAAATGGCGGGCCATCCGGACTCGATCCGCACCGCGTTCGATATCGTTCGGCGCGGCGGAAGAATTTCCCTGCTCGGCCTGACCTCGAAACCGATTTCTCTTAATTTTTCCGAGGACATTATTTTCAAAGGCATCACCGTGCAGGGTATCAATGGCCGCCGCATGTACCAGACCTGGTATCAGATGACGGCTCTGCTCAAAAGCGGCAAGCTCAATCTGCATCCAGTGATCACGGATCGCATCCCGATGAAAGATTTCTCCAAGGCCATGGAGCGACTGAAAACCGGAGAAGCCAGCAAGATTCTGGTGTATCCCAACGGCGTGCGCTAAGAACGTGTCTAAAGGGCCAAGCATTGCAGAAGAAAGTGAATTATGAGTCTCGACGCATTCGTACGTTGCACCTGCATCCGCGATGGACGGGCCAAGCCACATCCCTTACCCGAGAGATTCATGTGGGACGAGTCCGGATCCCCCTCGCTCTCGGGTGATCCGACCGAAGACGAATGGGAGGCGCACGATCACTGGGTGCAGAAGTCCTGCGAGCACGAGGGCTACCTGATTTCCGAGCCCTTGGGCAACATCACGCGGATCCAGCACGTGCGCGAGTTTCTGCGTGGCCTGCAGGGAAATCCCGGACCAAAGTTTCCGATTCTGCTGAAGAAGGTAGTCTACGATGGCACCCACACCGGCGACTGGCTCCCTGTCAAAGAATCGCCCGCACTGTTGTGGGAAGTTGATCTCGTTCTCGGGTCCAGCGATATTCTGACCGAGGGAGAAAAAGAGTTCTTCCAAACTATGAAGCGCCTGTGCGAAGCCAGCGTCGCAACGGGCAGTCCAATTATGTTTTAAGGTGCTGATCTTGACGCGGATCACCTCGGAGCACAGTTTATTGATTGTCGTTCTGAGCGAAGCGAAGAACCTATGCATCGTTGCTGGCGCCAGGCCAGTGCATAGGTCCTTCGCGCAAAGAACGCGCTCAGGATGACAACGTTACGAATTACACTGATCCTTAGAATCCGCGTTCATCCGCGAGAATCCGTGGCAAAGAAGTCTCGAGGCATCCATGACCACCGCAATCCGCACCAACCCGCTCTCCTACCTCACCGACCAGCTCAAGGAACTCAAGACCAAGGGCACGCACTTCAAGCTACGCGTGCTCGAGGACGAGCAGGCGCCCGTCTGCACGTTCGACGGGAAGAGAGTCATCAACCTCGCGTCGAACAATTATCTGGGGTTAACCACGCATCCCAAGCTGCGCGAGGCCGCGCTGGAGGCGACGCGCAAATTCGGCGTGGGATCAGGTGCAGTCCGCACAATTGCCGGGACGATGAAGATCCACATGGACCTCGAGGAGAAGATCGCTCGCTTCAAGAACGTGGAAGCCTGCGTCGTTTTCCAGTCGGGATTCGCAGCAAATGCCGGAACGGTGTCGGCCGTGCTGGGCAAGGACGATTTCATCATCTCCGACGCACTGAACCACGCCTCGATCATCGACGGTGCACGCCTCTCAAAGGCGAAGATACTCGTCTTCCGCCACAAAGACATCGCGCACGCGGAAGAACAGTTAACCAGCATTAAGAGTGAGCCGGGCAAAAAGCTCCTGATCACCGACGGCGTCTTCTCTATGGACGGCGACATCGGCCCGCTGCCCGCGCTCTGCGATCTGGCCGAAAAATACGGCGCCATTATGATGGTCGACGACGCGCATGCCTCCGGCGTGCTGGGCCGCAACGGGCGAGGCACCATCGACCACTTCGGCATGCATGGCCGCGTCGATATTCAGGTGGGAACGCTCTCAAAGGCAATCGGCGCTCTCGGCGGATACGTGTGCGGCACGCGCGACCTGATTGATTTCCTCTACCACCGCGCGCGGCCGTTCCTGTTCTCGACGTCGCATCCACCGTCGGTGGCAGCCACGTGCATCGCGGCCTTCGACGTTCTGGAAAACGAGCCCGAGCGCATGGAGAAGCTCTGGGAGAACACGCGCTTCTGGAAGAAGGAACTCGGCCTGCTCGGCTTCGACATCGGCGGGCGCGCCACTCCGGCCAGCGAAACTCCCATCACGCCGATCATCATCGGCGACGGCAAGCTCACCATGGACTTCTCTCGCGAGCTGTTCAAAGAAGGCGTGCTCGGCACAGGCATTGCATTCCCCACAGTTCCAGAAGGCAAAGCCCGCATCCGCACCATCATGACGGCGACCCATACGAAAGAAGAGTTGGAGCAGGCGCTGGGCGTGCTGAAGAACGTCGGAAAGCGCATGGGGATTTTGGCAAACTGACGACCGACTCGCCCGGCTGGACGGGCAAGAGTGCCCGTCCCACACTAACCACTTCACTCCGGGATCACTTCGATCGCAGACACTGTGGCATACCGTGTCACCGGAACGAACTCCAGCAACAACTTGCCCTGCGCGTTCGGCTCAAGCCCCCTGATCTTCCTTACCAGCGGCCGATTCTCCCCAGCTTGTTCGAGGATGTTCAGATTCGCCAGAACCGTCTTGCCATTGCAGAAGACGTTGAATTCACGATCGCCGGGCGCTGCCGGGGCTGTACCACCGGCGGCCGCGTGGTGCTCGATGAAATGCAGAGTCACCGTATACCTGCCTGGAGGAACGGGAATCGCGTAGGAGAAGTGGCCCCAGCGTTCGGTCTCGTAGAACTCAGGATCATCGGTGCCGTTCGCGGGTTCCTGGCTGGCGCTGATTTGTCCTCCTTTGAAGTAAGCGTCGGGACTCCACCAGTGACTATCGTTGGAGTAATACGGCACATCGCGAGCCACGATGCGCACCGGGCGAATGCGGCCGTGAATTCCAGGCAGGATCTCGATCGCCGAGAGCATGCCGTTCCCCCCCTTCGCCGACGAAAAGGTGAGATGCAGTTGGCCGTCGGTGGCCGGGGAAATGTCGGAAAACACCTTCACTTCCGCGGTGCGGTCACCGCCCGCATCGGCCAGCACATCGAAGTCGCGGAGCAACGGCTGTCCATTCGCCAGAACCGTCATGATCCGGCTGCCCTCCCCGCCCCCGGCCGCACTTTCCGGTCCGTAGAAAGTCTCGGCAAAGTGCAGGTGCAGCTCATACGTTCCTGGCTTCAGGGGAACGTTGTAGGTGAAGTCGCCCTGGCGGCTGCTGCGGTAGATGCTCGGATCCTGGGTGCGCCAGATATGCTGGACTGCGCTCGGGACCGCCGTCCCGCCAGAAAAATAGGAATCGGGGCTCCACAGCTTACCCGCGTGATCAACATATTTGCGGCCAGCCCCAGCCAAAATGCGAATCTCTTCTCCCACCGGGAGGCCAACAGCGGTTTCGGCGGTGACTTGCGGGGAATATGAAGTGCGAATTACAGGTTGTGTTTTCGGCCGTTCGCGAGTCAGAAAGGCGGCAACAACCAAAAGCACAAGAATCGCCACACCGCCGAACACCCAAGCCTGTTGCACACTGGGGCGCCAAGTAATCTGTCGCGTGTCATCCGGGGCTCGCGCGTGCGGTGTAACCGGCCGGTCCGAAGAGAGGACTGGTTCCGAATCGGCCACCTTCTGAAAAACTGGAATGTACTGTCCTACTGGGATAGTGATGCGAATCGGATGCGCCGCACCTTCCGTGGCGTAATACTCACTGAGACGCTTGCGCAGGCGGTTGGCCTGAACCCGAACGATCGAATCGGTATCCTGGTCGAAGGAGTCACGCCGATCGAAGACATCGAGGCCGACGGAATATTCCTTGATCTGGGCGCTCTCGCCGGAGAATGTCTTTTCGCACAGATAAGAAAGCAGATGGGTAAGCGTCGGGGAACGAACAAAGAGGTGAGACTGCAGCACCGCCTGCAATTCGGCGCGTTCTGCTTCCCAACTTACCGGCTCAGCCGTGATCGAAGGCACTGCAGACCTCCCGAAGAATGCGCCTTCAACCCCTTTATACACCCGAAAGACACGCTCCGGCGGCCTCCAAACGGTTACGTAACCCGTTGTAACGGGGGCTACATTCCAATACGGAATTTGCTAGCCGTCAGTTCCTGCCCTCGGCCAACCTGTTGTCCTCTCAAGAGATATCTTTCCGATGCAAGTAACGTCGCGGGCGTATCCCCCAGGTAGCAGGTATAGCGTTGTGGACCGCTCGAATCGGAGCCATAACTGGGGCGTACGCGGAGAGCAGATCACCGGGGCAAGGGCACGGCCCAGACCGGAACAGAGGCAACTCCGGAAAGGGAGGCTGAATATGCGAACCATCACAGCAAGATTCGTATTGGTGGCGACGCTGATGGCACTGTCTCAGTACAGCGTCAGCTCGCCGGTTCCACAGCAGGTCCAGGACAAGGTCAACATGCAATCGATGAGCGTGGCCGACTTGGAGAAGGCCGCCGACCTGGCGAGGGCCCACAAGGACTACCCTCAGGCCGTCGAGTATTTTCAGGCGGCTCTGCGCAAAGACCGCAAGAATTCCGTGCTGTACAACAAAATGGGTCTGGCGCAACTGAAGAATAATGAACTGGCCGCTGCTCGCGTGAGTTTCGAAAACGCGGTGAAGTGGAACTCCAAGTACGCGGATGCCATCAACAACATCGGCGCCGTGTACTACATGGACAAGAACTATGGTGCTGCGGCAAAGCGCTTCAAGAAGGCAGTTGCTCTCGAGGAGACGCGAGCATCGTTTCACGTGAACCTGGGGGCCGCGTGGTTCAGCCAGAAGAAGCTGGAGCATGCCATAGCGGAATACACGCGAGCCGTGGAACTGGATCCGAATGCTTTGAAACAAGAATCGCGAGTGGGAATCACCGCCCAGATCGCGAGTCCGGAAGAACGCGCCCGGTATTCGTACATGCTGGCCAAGATCTATGCCAAGCGGGGCGACGTGGACGGATGCCTGCAGTGCCTGAGGAAAGCCAAGGAAGAAGGTTATCGCGACATGGCGAACGTATATAAAGACGAAGACTTCAGCAAGATGCGGGAGAACCCCAGACTGCAGGAAGTCGTAGCGCCACCGACTGCGAAGTAGCGAGCATTCGGTCCCGGCGGGCTTCTCCTCCGCGAGGTGCGGAGGAGAGGCTTGCGGGCGCAGTATTACTCAGCATTAAAGATAGGTCTCGCCACTTCCTCTGGCGATGCAGATTCCGGGTGCTCCGCCTTCCAGCGCATGGCCGCAGTGATACGGGTACGGCCGCTGGGATGATCGAAGAAGATGAACTCCTCAACTGGGCTCGGATCGAGCTTGCGATATTCCCCCAGCATCAGATCGACATTCGCTTCCCCATCGGGCTGTTGCGCTGCATTCAGGCCATACATGTCGGCTTCAAACTCCATGGTGCGTGAGATCGTATTGGTGACCGGCGTCATCAGCAAAAAGTAGAGCGAAAAGACGATCACCGCCAGCGGCAGGAGAGCGACGTCCGTGATTCCGCGGATGTCCCATGTCACTCCCCAGCGCGCGAGAGCGAAGTCGATTCCCCAATGGAGAAAAGCGAAGCCGATCACGATCACGACCCCAATCAAGACCAGCCCCTTGTACGCATGATTGAGGACGTAGTGCCCCATCTCGTGTCCCATGGTAGTTTCGATCTCGGGCAAAGTGCAGCGCTTCAGCAGATTGTCGTTCAGCGAGATGCGCAGCGTGTTCGCGAAGCCGCTGACGTTCGCGCTCACTCGATTGGACTGCCGGGACGCGTCAAATTCATAGACGTTGGTTGCGGGAATCCCATTCGCCCGCGCCATGCTGAGGATCGGATCCTTGATTCGCCGGTCTTCCAACGTCTTGTACTGATTGAATAGCGGAGAAATGTAAACCGGAGCGATCAGGCTTACGAACGCGAAAAACACGATCATCAGGGCCGCGCCCCACACCCACCAACTTTTTCCCAAGCGTCGTACCAGCCCGAATAGCGGCACGATAAGGATCGCTCCCAGAACCAAACTGACCGCCAGACCGACCACCTGATCGCGCATCCATGGGCCGAAGGTCTGATTCAGAAGTCCATACTTGTGCTCGCGGAAGTAGCCTTCATACACGGTCATCGGGAAGGTGAGCACGGAGAACACAAGAATGAACTGGACCCAGTAAAGCGCCGTCTGGAGGGGCCGGAAGCGGGTAAGCCGCTCAGCCAGGTTACGCATGCCAGCGGACCACCGGAAGCGCAACAGTATCCACATGACGACGACGGTCGACAGGAAATCCCACAGAAGCAGCCAGTAGCCGCCCTCGAAATACGCATTGGAGCGGGCACGTTCGGCTGGCGGCATCTTGGCAAAATAGGCTCCGACCGCTGCGTTAACGTCGAACGACGGTGCCGATGGCGTGACTTTCGCCGGAGCCGAAACAACTGGAGCAGGCGGAACGGCAGTCTGCCCGCAGGCAAAGATCGTGATCAGCAGCACAAGGATTGGAAGAACGAAGCGGGCTGCGCGGACCATCATTCCCTCCCGTGATTTCGTGAGGAGTATACGACGCTGTGGACGGTAGCTGCCTTATTCCATCCGGTACACGATCTTCCCACTGACGATCGTCGCCACGACTTTCCCAGTAAACTGCCAGCCGTCGAAGGGAGTGTTGTGCGATAGCGAGAGCGACTTCGCGGCTTCGAAGGTCCAGCGCTTCTTGGGATCGAAGATGGTCACGTCTGCGTGGCTGCCACGGGCCAGGGATCCGCGGCCTGGGAGGTCGAACACTCGGGCGGGGCCTGCGGTGAAGAGTTCGACGATGCGCGTCAGCGGAATCTTGTGATCGCGGTACAGTTTCGTGATCGCCAGCGCGAGTGCGGTTTCGAGACCGGTGATGCCGAAAGACGCGCGCTCGAATTCAACCTGTTTTTCGTGGGTGGCGTGCGGCGCGTGGTCGGTGGCTATCGCGTCCACGGTGCCGTCGGAAAGCGCGACCACAATCGCTTCGAGATCGGTCGCCGAGCGCAGCGGCGGATTCATCTTGAAGTTGGTGTCGTACTCGCCGACGTTCTCGTCAATCAGCGTGAAGTGGTGCGGCGTGACTTCGCACGTCACTCGGGCTTTTGCGCGCTTGCCGCGGCGCACAGCCTTGAGAGCGTCAGCAGTCGAAAGATGCGCCACGTGCAATCGCGATTCGCGAATCTGCTGCGCCAGCGTCACGTCGCGGTCGACGATGGCCGCTTCGGCCGCGGCTGGCATGGCGCGCAGGCCCAGGCGAAAGCTCGTGGGGCCTGCATGCATCGAGCAGTTCTCTGTGAGGCGCGTATCTTCGGCGTGCTGCACCACCGGGAAATTCAGTTCCGCGCCAAGCCGCAGAGCCATGCGCATGACGTCGTCGTCGAGGATGGGCTTGCCATCGTCGGTGACCGCAACCGCTCCCGCGCGCTGCATGGCGCTGAAGTCGGTAAGCGTTCCTCCTTTGCTGCCGCGAGTAGCCGCCGCGATGGGGAACACGTTGACCACGGCGCCGCGCTCGGGATTCCGCAGCCAGCTGACCCATTCAGCCGTGTCGACCACAGGCACCGTGTTGGGCATGGTGCAGACCGAGGTGAAGCCTCCCGCAGCAGCGGCCGCGGTGCCGCTGGCAATGGTCTCTTTGTATCCCTGGCCAGGCTCGCGCAAGTGAACGTGCAGGTCAATGAACCCGGGCGCGACAACGAGCCCGCGAGCGTCGAACCTCTCATCAGCACTACCGCGGATTTTGTTCGGCAGCGCGAGCTCGGCGACCCGCCCGTCGCGCAGCAATACGTCCATCGGCGCGTTGATCTTCGCCGCTGGATCGATGAGATGGCCGCCCTTAATCAGCAGGCTCAGGCTTTCGCGTTTTTGGCTCTTAGCACTCAGCATTCAGCACTCGGCCTGCATGTTTCCGATCCGAGAACGCACGATCCGTGTTGATCCGTGCA
This sequence comes from Acidobacteriaceae bacterium, assembly GCA_003166855.1. Classification (GTDB taxonomy): domain Bacteria; phylum Acidobacteriota; class Terriglobia; order Terriglobales; family Acidobacteriaceae; genus Sulfotelmatobacter. The sequence goes on from PMUM01000194.1 coordinate 12,613, forward strand.
AATCCGTGGCTCATTTCGCCTTCCCCAGCGCTCGCGCCAAAATCGCCATGCGTGTCGGGACCCCGTTGTGCACCTCGTCCACGATCACCGACTGCGGTCCGTCCGCAACTTCCGCCGTCAGTTCCAGCCCCCGGATGATCGGTCCGGGATGCATCACAATCGCATCACGCTTCGCCAGCTTCAGCCGCGCCGTCGTCATCTGGTAGCGCGCGATGTAGTCCTGCAATCGGATCTTCTGTCCTGCGAGTCGTTCCTTTTGCACGCGCAGCAGCATGACCACATCGGTGCCGCGCAACGCATCTTCAATATGGCGTGTGATCCTCAGGCCAGGAGCAAGAGTTGCGGCAACGTCAGGCACGAACTCGGGGGGGCCGCACAGCGTCAGCTTCACTCCAAATTTGGTCAGCAGGTGGCAAGCGCTGCGCGCCACACGGCTGTGAAAAATATCGCCGATGATGGTGGCTTGCAGGCCCTTGAACGACTTCTTGTGCTTGAGGATCGTGAAGGCATCGAGCAACGCTTGCGACGGGTGCTCGTGCATGCCGTCCCCCGCATTGATGACGGGGATGTCGAGATGCTGAGCCATCAGGTGCGGCGCGCCCGCCGACGGATGACGCATCACAATGCAATCAGCACCCACAGCGCGCAGCGTATATCCGGTATCGAGCACAGACTCGCCTTTTTCAATGCTCGACCCGGATGACTGCACCAGCGTGGTCATCGCGCCCAGGGATTTCGCCGCGAATTCGAACGACGAGCGGGTGCGGGTCGACGCTTCGTAAAACAGCAGCACGACACGCTTCCCGCGCAGCAGTGGTCGGGCCTTCTGCGGATTCATGCGGCGGGCCAGCTTGAGCAGGCCGACGATGTCCTTTGCGTCGAGGTGTTCGATTCCGAGCAGCGAACCGCGTGCGGGCATATTCATCGGGAAAAGTGCAAACGGTGCATCATACGCGGCAGGCGCGGCCACCGCAAGGGCGGGGGGGAACACCCAACTCTCAGCCCCAATAAATGCGAGGTCGGGATGCCAACTCGGCGAGTCAGGATCTCCGGCGGCGGCCCAGGATGGCCCCGCCTAACGCCCCACCAAATCCCCCGAGGATGATCGAAGCGAAGAACGCGAAAATCAGCCCCGCGATCATCAGGAATTCGAAGCCTTCTGGAGTCTTGACTCGGTCGAACAGCGCGAGCACCTGAGGGTCGGTGGTCTGCGACGCCGTTTCCTGGATTTTTGACAGGATCGCAGAGCGCAGTTCCGGCCCCTTATGAAAAAAGGTTACAGTCAGCGCTTCGAAAACGGAAGACATCGCAAACCAGAGCAGTCCAGCCAGACTCCCGATTCCAGCTCCGGACGCGGCCTTGATCATGATTTCCGGCCGGCGCTGCCGATAAAAAATTACGGCCAGGAATCCGACACTCACCATGGCCACAAACGGATGCAGGCCCAGAAACATCAGTCCCGACGCGACGACTCCCGCCAGCAGGCACGGCTTCAACGCCTGGGACCACTGCATGGGAAGCGCCAGCACCGGTACAGTCTGCGACGCCGGAAGAGCAGTCTGCCCGGTTTCAGCCGCAGCTAGCACTGGGGCCGGCGCCACAGCTTCCGCCATTACTACGCGAATCTGTGGGGCTGAGCAGTGCGGGCAAAAAGGAACTCCTTCCTCCACCGTTTGTCCGCACTTGTAGCAGGATTGTTCCATCGGAGATCAGAAGGTTTTGCCTTTGAAAGTATCGCAGAAAATATCGTACGGCGGAGCGGGGAAGCAAACGATGCGAGCCCTGCAGCGCTCGCATCGTCGATTGCAGATTTTCAACTGGGAGCCGAAGAATCAGCCCGCTTTAGATGTCTCCGCGCTTGCCACGGGTATACACGTAGACAATCGCAAAAGTAGATCCCTTGCCGGTGTCAGGGGGCTCAACGGCCACGACGTGCTGGTTATCTTCAGTACCCACTTTCAGTTCGGTGACCGGACCCGAGTTCTGCTCGCACTTCAATTCTTTGCTGCCTTTGGAGTCCTTGTCGTCATCATGCACGTCGACATCGCCGCCGTGTTTCTGCGAGTGGCACTCCAGAACCTTGCCGTATTTCTTAAGCTTGTCGCGATAGTAAGCAACAACTTTGTCCGGAGAATCGTCCGATTCATATTTCGCAACCACCACTTTGAGCCCAAAGTTCTCCATCAAGATGCCGAAGTTGAGCGGGTCGTTGTCCTTCTCCACTTTCGGGCGTGCACCCGGATACAAGGGAAGTCCGGCCTTCTTGGCATCGGCATCCTTGCCGACGTGCATGTCGCCGATCGAGCTTTGAACGTCGAAGGGTTTGTCTTGTGTACCGGATTGCTGTGCCACCGTTGGCGAACTCAGAATCGCAACCGCGAGCGCTGTTACCAGATAGCGAAACATAGATACCCCCATCTAAAGAGTTTTGCGGCGCGCCTAAATATCCGCGTCCTTGCCGTGCGTGCGGACGTACACCAGAGAAAAGCTCGATCCCTTGCCATCCGGCTCGACCGCAACAATGTGCTGGTTCTCTTTGGTTCCGACTTTCAGTTCGATATTGTTGCCGCTCGAGCCCTCGCAGGTCAGTTCATGCGATCCGTGATCCGACCCTTTGATATCCGGATTCACGTCGAGATGGCTGGTATGGCACTCGAGCACTCTGCCGTACTTCTTCAGTTGATCTTTGTAGTAGGCGACGAGTTTGTCCGGGGCGTCGTCAGACTGATATTCCAACGCGACAACCTTCAGCCCGAAGCCGAAGCTTGAAATGTTCACGTTGGCACTCTTGTCCTTGCCATCGGAACCATCCTGCTTCAGGCGCGCGCCCGGATAGGCCGCGAGTCCCACATCCGCCACATCGGCGCCTTTGCTGACGTGGATCCCGCCGACCAGCGTATTGATGTCGACCTGCTTGTCTTGCCCGTTCTGCTCCTTCTTCACGTTAATGCTGCACGCAGGCAACAGTAGCGCCGCAAGAGTTGCGACTCCTAAAGCAAATTTGCTGACGGTTTGAAATCTAGTTCTGCGCATTTGGAGACCCTCCATTCGCAACCTGCGCCGGGCGTTCGAGTCCGGCGCCGCGCTGCGCAACACTCGGAATGCTGACCGGCAAATGACCGCGAATCGGAATCTCCCCGAACAGCGCCTTGATCGCCGCTACTTCCGACACGGTCGCATTCGAAAACGTACACATGTAATTCTCGATCTTCGGGAAATCGCTGGCCAGGTACGGATTCCCCATGGCAACGACTGCCGTCTTTCCCGCCGCATGATCGAGCACTTGCTGCAGCAGCGTTCCGGTGGCATCGGCCATCCCCACCGAGTTTCCCACCTTGCCGGCCGTCGGTATCACATAGACCGCAGCGACCACGGTTTGCGCCTCGTCAACAGCCTTCAACACATCGTCGCTCATACCAGCAGCGACGCGGGGATCCACATAGATCACGCGGGCGTCCGGAATGCGCGTGCGAAGCTCGCGGCCAAATGCGCGACCGGACTCCGTCCGCACGTCATCCGAGAAAAGGACGGCCACCACCTGGTTGTGGGTCTCCTCTCTGGTCATATACGGAAGGGCCGCCTTGGTAGTTCCCTTCGATTTCAGGGGCAGCACTTTGCCGTTTTCTCGCACCAGCGTGATGGCCGAGTTCGCCACCTGCTGGCCGAAAGCGATGTTTTCCGGCTTGCCGACTGCGGTAGCAATCGCTCCAAGATCGACCGTACGCGACTTGTTCAGTCCAAGTCCGCCCTTTATTTTCAGGATCTTGAGGACGGAGTGGTCGAGGCGTGCCTGCGAAATCTCGCCGGAGCGAACGGCCTTCAGCATCGACTCGTAAGAGGCAGGGAGGTCGGCAGGAATGATGAGCAAATCGTTGCCTGCCTTGAAAGCCTCGACGGCGGCCCGGCCGATATCGTTGGCGAAAAGATGCGTCAAGCCCGCCATATCGAGGGCGTCGGTCACGATCAGGCCTTTGAAACCCAGCTGCTTTTCGAGGAGGTCGGTCACCACTGCTGTGGAGATGGTGGCCACGTGATTGGGATCGGGATCGAGCGCCGGAACCGTCACGTGCGCCACCATCACAGAATCGACACCCGCGGCAATCGCCTGTCGAAACGGCGGAAGTTCAATCGTATCGAGATGCGCTCGATCGACGTTCACACTCGCGACTCCCAGATGCGAGTCCGTAGCGGTGTCTCCGTGGCCCGGAAAATGTTTCACCGTGGTCAGCATCCCGCCCGAGCGCGCGCCCTTGATGTAGGCCGTGACCAGATCGCCGACCTGCTTGGGATCTTCTCCGAACGAGCGCGTATTGATGATGGGGTTGGCTGGATTCGAGTTCACATCTGCGTCAGGGAAGAAATTCCAGTGAACCCCGACCGCGCGGGCTTCCTGCGCCGTAATGCGGCCGAACATTTCCGCATCCTCCAGACGGCCATCCGCGCCAAACGCCATGGCGTGTGGAAAGTTGGTCGTGCCCATCAAACGCGTGGTGACACCGCGCTCAAAATCGGCCGCAAACAACAGCGGCAGTTTGGATTCTTTCTGCAACCGGTTGAGCAAATCGGCGGCTTCGTAAGGCTCGGTTCGCAACAAAAATGGCCCATCGACATGCACCGACATGGCGAACGAGCCAATGTGATATTTCTGCATGGCCTCGAGCCACTGCAGGTATTCGGGGCTCTCTACGTTGAGGAAGCTGGCGCGGCACCAGATCATAAAGACCTGGCCGATTTTCTCTTCGACGTTCAGCGAGCGGAGCGTTTTCGCAGCCCACTTGTCGCCCAGTGTGGCACTGACCGGAGCCGGGTGCGGATGCTTCTTGGCGAATGCAGACAGAGAAAGAGCTAGGACGAGAACGATAGCAGACACGATTCGCGGCATGGAGAAACGATAGCAGAAGAAAAGGTCAGGGTTTCGGGTGTTTCCAATGCTCATGTGGGGACAGCCGTCTTCGGCTGTCCTCGGGCCGAAGGCCCGATGCTCTGTGCTCGAAAAATACCAACCCCAGTCGAGCTTCGCTCGACGGACAGCCGAAGGCAGCTGTCCCCACATTGTCAGTTCTCATACTTGTCGGCCACTCGCTGCAGGGCTTCCCGCTGGATCTGCGGATCGTCGCCGAAGCCCTTCAGCCAGGTGACCTCCGCCTCGCGCCGGAACCACGTCATCTGGCGCTTGGCATAGTTGCGGTGTGCCTGCTGCGCGGATTGAATCGCCTGCTCCCGGTTGAGTTCTCCCTGCAGGAACTGCACAGCTTGCTTATATCCCAGGGACTCGAGCGACCGTGTAGTTGGACCATACTTCTGCAGCAAGGCCTTCGTCTCTTCAACCAGTCCCGCCTCGAACATCTCACGTGCGCGTTCATTGATGCGCTCGTAGAGAGCAGCTCGGTCAGGGTCGAGTCCGACTCGCAGAATGCGGAATCCCTGCAGCGGATCTCGCCCCTGCTGCCACAGATCCGACATCTTCTGCCGCGACGCCAGGCATACTTCGATCGCCCGAATCAGCTTCGGGATATCGTTGGCATGGACTTTTTCCGCGGCGGCGCGGTCAAGACGCCCGAGAACCCGGTGCAAATGATCCGGACCGCGTCTCGCGGCGCTCGCGCGCAAGCGCTCGCGCAATTCCTCAGACCGCTGCGGACCCGGGAAGAGTCCTTCCAGAAGCGCACGCAGATACAGTCCGGTGCCCCCGACCACGATGGGCAAGTGGCGCCGCTCGTCGATTTCCCTCAGCACCTGGCGCGCCCGGCGGGCGTATTCGCCCGCGGTCATGTACTCCGCGGGATCAATACAATCGAAAAGATGGTGGGGCGATCGAGCCCGCTCCTCGGCGTTCGGCTTGGCGGTCCCGATGTCGAACTCGCGGACCATCGCCACCGAATCGCAGTTGACGATCTCACCGTCGAACTTCTGCGCGAGCGCCAGAGACAGCGCCGTCTTCCCGCTCGCCGTCGGCCCGAGGATCACCACCAGCAGCGGCAGGGACACAGCGGTCTCGCGATGCTGTGAGCCCACGTTCAGCGCAAGCTCCAGTGAATCCCGTGCCAGTAGCGAACCAGCGTAAGAATCAGCAGCATAACTGCGATCAGCAGCAGCCCGGTAGTCTCCGACGCGTAGGCCGCGTGGCGGTTGTGCTTGTGATCGTCCTGGGGAGAGGTTTCAGGCACGCGGATATTGTAGCGCCGCGCGAGGCGTAGGCTGGCCCAGCCGAAGACCTAACACCCGAGACCTAACACCCTGCTACACTACGGCGTCGTGCCGCAAAAAAGCAGCCGAGTCGCGCGGTTTGGATTGTTCGAACTCGATCTCAGCGCAGGCGAACTGCGCAAGAGGGGCGTGAAGCTGCGCCTGCAGGGACAGCCCTTCCAGGTACTGGCGCTATTGCTCGAACGCGCCGGCGAAGTCGTCACGCGCGAAGAGTTACAACAGAAGCTCTGGCCGTCCGACACCTTCGTCGACTTCGACCATAGCCTGAACACCGCCATCAACAAGGTGCGCGAGGCCCTTGGAGATTCCGCCTCCAGCCCCCGCTATGTCGAAACTCTCGCCCGCCGCGGATACCGTTTCATCGCTCCAGTTCAAGCGGACGGTCCGGCAGCAATCCCGTCCGATGGTGACAGAGCAGTCACAAGCGCCTCTGCTCCACCACCAGCCGCCTCAGACTCCAATGCGTCGCCGGTTGCTCTGCATCCTGAACTCGAAGTCCCCATCCCGCGTCGAGCCATCACCCGCAGCCTCTTCGCGTTGACCCAGGTCATGTATCTGGCCTTCTATCTGTCGGCCCTGTTTCTCCTGCGTTACGTTCAGGAGATCGGAGACTCGTTCCGCAACCCATGGGGGGGAACAGTCCTCGCCGGCGCCGTGCTGGTCACGGCCGGCGTGGGCATTCCCTTGCGCCTGTACTTGCTCTCGGCGGTGAGCTTTGACTACCAGCGCCTGGGCGAAAAGTTTCGCCAAATGTTCCCTTTCATCCTCGCGCTCGACCAACTCTGGGCGGTCGCACCCTTCCTGCTCATAGAACAGATCGGCCTGGGCGCGGCTTTCGCCGTCAGCGCGGCGCTGCTCTACTTGCCGTTTTCCGAGCGAACCCTGATTCGCATGGCATATCTCGGGACAAGACGCTAACCAACGATTTTCCCGGGAACCAACCTCACCCATCCCGCGTACCTACGTCTAACAGGCGGGTAAAAGTGTGCCCTGCCGGAGGACTTTATGAAACTTGCTGCGAAGCGCCTGCCCCTTGCCATCCTGGCTCTTATCGTCATCGCCGTGCTGCCTGCTCACGCTGACGAATGGACCAAGACGTACACCATCAGCGGCAAGCCCGACCTTCGGATCGAGACGTCCGACGCCAACATCCGCGTGACCACCTGGGATCAGAACACCATTGAAGCCCGGGTTGAAACCTCACGCTATAAGATCGGCGACGGCGGCATCCGCGTCGAGGAACACCAGAACGGCGACACCGTCGAGATCGATGTGCGCTACCCGCACCACAACTTCAATATCGAATTGGGCAACCACAAGGTTGACGTCATTATCCAGATGCCGCGCGAAGGCCGCGTGAACCTTCACACAGGCGATGGCAAGATTGATCTCGCCGGATTCAAGGGCGAAATGGATCTGCACAGCGGCGACGGCTCCGAGAACCTGGAGGGCGTCGACGGCAAACTGCACGCGACGACCGGCGACGGACACATCACCGCCCACGGCCGCTTTGACGAACTCGAACTCAAGACCGGCGATGGACACGTCGAAGTGCGCGCGACCCAGGGCTCTACGCTTGCCGCGGGCTGGCGCCTTGAAACCGGCGACGGCAACGTCTCCCTCGAGATCCCCAACGACCTCTCGGCCGACGTGAGCCTCCACACTAGCGACGGCCACATCGATCTCGACATGCCCATCGTGACCGAAGGGAAGATTCGCGAAAACGAGGTTCACGGCAAACTCAACGGCGGTGGCAGCCCGCTGACCATTCGCACCGGAGACGGATCGATTCATTTGCGGAAGGGCTGAGTCCCGCGTCAGGCTTCAGGCGTCAGTTCTGGCGCTCGCATCCGGGTTGACGCCTGGGCTTATACTTTGAGGTCTCACGGTTTTCATTTCCTTCCACACGAGGTCTCTTTCATGGCGATTCCGCGCCTGAGTGTAGTTGCGCTTGCATTCGTTTCGTTTCTTTCCATAGCCTCCGCCCAGCAACCGGCCGCAACAAACTACACCCCAGCGCTCGACGTCACCGCGATGGACCGGACCATCGACCCGTGCGTCGACTTCTTCGCCTACTCCTGCGGCGGGTGGATCAAGAAGAACCCCATCCCTCCCGACCAGTCCTCGTGGGACACCTATTCCAAAATGCAGGACGAGAATCTGGTCCAGCTGCGCAGCATTTTAGAGGCGGCTTCCGCGGCCGATGCCAACCGCAAACCCGTCGACCAGAAGATTGGCGACTACTACGCTTCCTGCACCGACGAGAAGGCGATCGACGCCAAGGGAGTCGACCCGCTGAAGCCCTCACTGGAGCAAATTGCCAAGATCAGCTCCAAGGCCCAAATCGCGGACGTTGCGGCGGCGATGATTAGTGACGGCGTCCTCTTCCGTTTCGAATCCACGCAGGACCCCCATGCGGCCGATCAGGTCATCGCCAACGCCGATCAAGGCGGACTTGGCCTGCCCGACCGTGACTACTACCTGAAAGACGATGCAAAGTCAGTCGAACTGCGCAAAGGGTATCTCGCGCACGTACAGAAAATGTTCGAGCTTCTTGGCGACAAGCCTGAGACTGCCGCAGCCGAAGCACAAACCGTGATGAATATCGAAACCGGCCTGGCCAAGGGTTCGATGACGCGCGTCGAACGGCGCGATCCCAAAGCGCTCGACCACAAGATGACCAGCGCGGAGTTCGAGAAAATTGCACCCGCGTTCCAGTGGCAAGTTTATTTTGCCAAGGTTGGAATGCTTTCACTCGCATCGTTGAACGTCAGCTCGCCCGGATTCTTCAAGACCATGAGCGAGACCCTCGAAAAAGAAAGTCTGGCGGACTGGAAGACCTACCTGCGCTGGCATCTGGTGCATTCCGATGCGTCGCATCTCTCTGCGCCATTCCTGAACGAGAATTTCGCTTTCTATGGAAAAACTCTCCGCGGGCAAGAGGTACTACAGGCGCGCTGGAAACGCTGCACTGAAGCGGTAGACGGCTATCTGGGCGAGGCGCTGGGCCAGGCCTACGTCGAAAAGTATTTCAGTCCGGAAGCCAAGCAGCGGGCGCAGAAAATCGTCAAGGAGATTGAAACGGCGATGGAGCAGGACATCAACAGCCTGCCCTGGATGTCAGCCGCCACCAAGCAGCAAGCTCTGGCCAAGCTGCACGGGATGGCGAACAAGATCGGCTATCCCGACAAGTGGCGCGACTATAGCAAGCTTGAGATCGTGCGCGGCGACGAACTAGGCAATGTGGAACGCGCGCGGAAATTCGAATTCGACCGGCAGCTCGCAAAAATCGGCAAGCCTGTGGACCGCGGCGAGTGGGGCATGACTCCGCCCACCGTAAACGCCTACTACGATCCGCAGATGAACGACATCAACTTCCCCGCTGGTGTTCTGCAGCCTCCGGCATTCGATCCCAAGTCTGACGCCGCTCCTAACTATGGCGACACCGGCGGCACCGTCGGACACGAACTCACCCACGGCTTTGACGATGAAGGCCGCCAGTTCGACGCCCAGGGAAACCTGCGTGACTGGTGGACTGCGGACGACGGAAAGGAATTTGAAAAGCGCGCCAGCTGCATCTCCGATCAATATTCCACTTACACCATCGTCGACGATGTCAAGATCAACGGCAAGCTGACGCTCGGCGAAGACGTGGCTGACCTGGGCGGTTTACTGCTGGCCTACATGGCGTGGAAGGCTGACACCACGGGCCAAACGCTCGCGCCGATCGACGAACTGACTCCCGACCAGCGTTTCTTCGTCGGCTACGGACAAAGCTGGTGCGGCCAGTCGCGCGACGAGACCAAGCGCCTGCGCGCCACCGTCGATCCGCACTCTCCGGAAAAATATCGCACCAACGGCGTGGTCTCGAACATGCCCCAATTTCAGGAAGCTTTCCACTGCAAAGCTGGATCGCCCATGGTGAATCAGAATCAGTGCCGCGTCTGGTGAGCCCGCGACGCTTGGGATTTGTGTAACGACTAATGTGGGGACAGCCGCCTGAGCCTGCCCTGAGCGCAGTCGAAGGGGCTGTCCCGCGATGCGAAGCGAGCCGCAGCACCACTACACATCAAGCCCGATCGACCGCATCAACTCAAGCCCGTTGCTTTTCGTAACGACACCGTCGCGCAACTTGTAGTCGAAGGTCATTCGTCCGTTTGCGAGCTCGTCCTGGAAATGTACATTGCGCAAATGCCCCGCGACCGATCCGCCGATATCGGTCAGTGCCAGGTCATGCGTGCTCACCAACCCAATCGCACCGCGATTCACAAGCGCGCGTACGATTCCTTCCGCGCCGATCCGGCGATCGTTCGAATTCGTGCCCTGCAACAGCTCATCCAGTAAGAACAATAGCGGCGGATCGCCACCCGCGAAATCGAAGATCCTCCGCAGCCGCGTGATCTCCGCGTAAAACCGCGAACTGCCTTCCTGCAGCGAATCGTTGACGCGAATGCTGGCCCCCACGCGCAGCGGAGTGAGTTGCAAGCGCCGCGCTCGGACCGGCGCGCCCGCCATGGCCAGCACAACGTTCATCCCGACAGCGCGCAGCAGCGTGCTCTTGCCCGACATGTTGGAACCGCTGACCAGTAGAACCCGCGTCTCCCCGCGGATGCTCACGTCGTTGCGCACGCAGAGGACCGACGGCACCAGCGGATGCCCGAGTTCTTCGCCGTCGAACGACGCCGCACCATCCGCGAATTCTGGGGACGGGTCAGCCGGATGCTCGAAGCTGTACGTCGCCAGCGAAAGCAGCGCCTCTATCTGCCCGATAGTGTCCACCCACATCCGCAGAGCGCTGCCGTGTGCTTGGCGCCAATGTTCCGCCGCGAATGCAACCTGCACGGAATACATGAGCGGAGCATCCAGGATTCGGACTGCGACATTGTGCCGTGAGTTGATCAGGTCCACCAAAGTCCGGAGCCGCGCGATCGCCCGCGAGGCCGCCACTCCACCACTCGACAAAAGCTCCCGCTGCAGTGCCTGCAATTGCGGAGCCTGGAACCTGTGCGCCTCCACCCGCGCGAGTACGCCGGAAAGAAGATCGAGGTCGCGAAATGCGTGCTCCGTTCCGTGCAGCACTTCTTCCAGAGGCTTCTTGAGGCGATAGGTAAAGACGGCCTCGATCACAACAATCAGCACCAGCAGTGCCACGATTCCCCAAACTGCCCAGACTGCCGCGCCAGCAATGGCCAGTGCCGCGAGCAAGGGCGACAGCCATCGAAGCCACAACGGCTTCATCTGGTTTGGCGATTCCGCCCACTTCAGCAGCGCGTCGGGATGAACGCCCACACCAACATCTTCTCCCAGCACCGCCAGATCCTCTCGAAGGTCGAGTTGATCGCGCAGCTCCGCCACGGCCGCATGCCGCTCGCGGACCTGCTCTACGGCTGAAGGAGAAAGCAGCCACTGCGCCAGCGTATCTTCGCCCATGCGTGTCCGCGCAGTCGACAGAAGCTGAAACAAGCTGCCTTTGCCGAACAGGTCGAGATCGCCGGCATACACGTGATGAGGATCATCAAAGCGCTCTCCGGTTTCGCCGGATCCGGCCCAGCGATCCTCGACCCGCGCCAGTGCTCTTTCATAAAAGGACACGGCTCGCTCAGACAATTCGCGAGCCCGCAAAACCCGCGAGTGATACGACGCAATTCCCACGAACGCCACAACCGGCGCGACCAGCCACCAGGGTGATAGAGAATGCGCCCGGAACGATGCCCACACCATGAAAACTGCGACGGCGGCTAAAAGAAGCCGCACGTTCCCCAGGCGGATATGAATTTTCTCGTAATATGCAACCCGCAATTGGCGAGCGTTTCGACGCTGCACGTACTCTTCGGAGGGAACCACGACTCAAAATGTAGCAGGTACACCGAGCGCGAGGAAGGGAAGAGACCACCGATGAAGGTGTCATCCTGACGAAGCCGTTCTTCAGGCGAAGGGAAGGATCTTGCGCGCGCATTCGACTGGCTTCGGATCGCCGAACAAGATCATCCGCATCGAAATACTCCCGAAGTCGAACCCCTCATAAGGATAGGACACCGCATCCTGCTCATCCGTGCTGCCCATGCAATACAGCAGCGGCAAGTAGTGTTCCACCGTAGGATGAGCCGTCGCCAGCAACGCTTCGCCCCACTTCTGCGGATGCGCCAGAGAATTCGCATCATGCGCCTCAACCGCTTCCTTGACCCGGGCGTCAAACTCCACCGCCCAGTCGTAAGCGCCAGAGGGATTGTCCCAATCAATGCACCGCAGGTTGTGCACGATGTTGCCACTGCCCAGAACCAGAACTCCCCGCTCGCGCAACGCCTGAATCTCGCGCCCCAACTCCAGATGCTCTTTGAAACTGCGATGCTCGTCGAGACTCAACTGGAACGCCGGCACGTCCGCATTCGGATACATATGCCGCAGCACGCTCCACGAACCGTGATCCAGTCCCCACTGTTCATCCGGCAGAATCTCAGGGTTTTTCGCCAGCTTCTCAGCCTCGGAAGGCGCGCCCGGCGCAGGGTACTGGACTTCATAGAGTGGCCGCGGGAACCCGTAAAAATCGTGAATGGTTTTCGGATGGGCCGACGCCAGCACATGCGCGCCCTCGGTCACCCAATGCGCCGACACCACGCACACCGCCTTGGGCTTCGGCAGCCGCGCGCTCAGGCCATGCAGTGCCTCGGTAAACGCATTGTGCTCAATGGCGTTCATCGGCGATCCATGGCCGACGAACAAAACCGGCATCTTCCCCAACACATCTCTCCCCGCCAGAGCCGCAACTCGTGCGCTCCGGTTCACACTCATTCTGGTTAACTATTTGATTAGCAACAAAAACAAAAGGATTCGTCGCGATGTTAGTGTTCGAGGCGCTACTGTAAATCAGACTTGTCGGGGTTGTAGAAGAAGCGGAATCGCAGCGCGAGGTAAGGTCCGGTGAAATCGCTGGGCAGCGGCGGAAATGGATTCGACGCCGAGATCCCGGCCCAAGCCGCGCGATCGAGAGCCACATCATTGGACGTGGCGACCAGGCGCATATCCGCAACCTTGCCATCTTTCGTGATGGCAAACTCGATCATGAGCTTGCCCTTCTTCATCTCCGCGGATTCCGGAATCGCGCGATACCAATTCTCCCGCACATCCTGCAAAATGCGCTGCAGGTATGGGCCGAAGTCAACGCCCTGCGTGTCGCTGAGGATCTCGAGATTGCCCAAGGCTCGCCCGTGCGCTCCCGTACCCAGGCCAAAGTCGCCTTCCTGACCACCACCGCCGCCGCCGCCGCCCCGCCGCGCCGCCGCCGCTGCCGCGGCCTCCTGAACTGCCGAACCCGCACTCATCCCGGTTCCATACTTGGCGAATGAATTGTTAGGACGGGCCGGAACCTGCAACTGCGCCGTCTGATCGCTCTGGAACTGCGGACGCGGCGTCTGTTGTTGTCCTTGCTGCGGCGCAGGTGGTTGGTTCTGCGCCATGGCCTGCGGCGCCTGTTGCGTCGCCCGCGGACCGTTCATCCCCGGCGCTCCCGGAGGTGGCGACGCCAGAATCTTCCGCAACTCTTTCGGATCAAGCTCAGGATGGCGCGACGTCGCAATGCGGTCTTTATCTGACGCAATGTTGGTATTTGGCCGACGCGTGGGCTTCTGCAAATCCGGCGGCAGCGCGAGGAACGTCATATTCTTGTTCTGGGTCGGATCAACCGGGATGCCCACTTTGCGGTGCCAAACGTTCGCCTCGATCCAAGGCAGGTACACCAGAACGATGAACAGCAGCAGGTGGACGATGACTGAAATCCACGTCGCTTCCCGCTTGCGTGAGCGCTCCAGATCGTCTTGCAACTGAATGAGCAGGTGCGGCACATGCGCATCCAGATCCCGGTACGCAGTTTCCCAGTCTTGCCTATCGTAGAGGCCGAGTTGCTCCGGTTGAGGCTTCTCGGGAGCGACCGGGTCCTGGAATGGAATCTGCGTAATCGGCATGCGCTGGGTTGAGCTGAAAGAACGCTTAACTGTAAAAGCCAGTATCCGCTTGTCGTTAGACACCGAATACACTCGCGGCGTTGCATCCGGCCTTCAAGGAAGAAATGCAATGAGCGCGCGCTGCTCTACAACCAAGTTAGCACTATTTTCGCATCTTTCGAGCCACTCTGCTCACTCATAAATGGCCCGCGACTTAGGTGTGTAAACATATGTAAATCAGGATGTTGCGCTGGCATTTTAGACCTAGGGGGACCTCATAAAAATGCGTCATCCCGAACGGAGCCGCTCTTCAGGCGAAGTGAGGGATCTCAACCGAGAGCTTGCAGGGACAAGATCCTTCTCTCCGCCTGAAATACGGCTTCGTTCAGGATGACCCCGATAGAGAGTCTTCGCGATCAGGGCTTCGCCTTTGAGATCCCGGCCAGATCCACTTTCTTCCCGTGTTCCCGAATGGCCGCCACAATCTCCAGCGCCAGCGCCAGCGCGCGGCGCCCATCCTCCAGCGGCACCACGGGCGCGGACCGCTCCCGCACAGCCCGAAGAAACGACTTCAACTCCGCATGCAGCGGTTCTTCCGACGCAACCGGAGGCTTCGTCACGCCAATCTGCGGATTCACCGACGGTGTTCCCGTCACCGAGTCGTGCCCCACCGTAAAGACCAGCACTTCCTGCCGTCCGTAATCGAGCGAAACATACTGCCGCGGCTGGAAGAAGCGCAGCTTGCGCACCCGCTCGGTGGAAACCCGGCTCGCAGTAAAGTTCGCGATACAACCGGACTCGAACTCCAGCCGAACGTTCGCAATGTCCACCTTCCCCGACAAAATCGGCAGCCCCACCGCCCGTACTTCCTTCACCTCCGACTTGGCAAACGCCAGCACGATGTCGAGATCGTGGATCATCAGATC
>PMUM01000324.1 GCA_003166855.1 Acidobacteriaceae bacterium
AATTCTCGATCTCATCGATTCGCTGGCTGGCGTCGTTGTAACCAATCTCGGTGAGAGCACTCGTGTACGCTGATGTAAATAGCAAATAACTCATCAGATCGGCACATGAAGCCGCATCTCGTCCCAAACTGTTTACAAAGTACTGGATAAGATAAGGCATGTCTCTCTGGTGCTGCTCTGCCAGTTGTGACAGATCGACCGAAGGCGTGATGAGTAATGATGCCAAAGGCCGCATCTTTTCACATCCTTCAATACCAGACTGGCTGACCTGGCCGCTGCCGAGCAGCTGATTCAAGCGCTCAAGGTGCTCGATGTCAGTTGCAAGATGGTCAAGGAACATCACATTAAAGAGGACCCCCATAACTTGCGCTAGCGAAGGATCTCTTTGATCCATGGGTTCTGCTTGACGTTCGAGATTGTCGCAGCGGACTCCGATCGCGAAAATCTTTTCTGCCCCCAAACGGATGATCGGACTAAGAGGTTGTTGAAGACGCACACAGCCATCGCCGAAAAAAGCTGTTCCCTGCGGGGTCTTAAGTCTTACAGGCTGAAAGATCAAAGGAATAGCAGCCGACGCGCAAACATGGTCGACCGTAATCTTCGTCGCAACTGTCACGCGCCGGCTTCTGTTCCACATAGGGTGTCCCTTCAGTCCTTGAATGAAGAGATAACTTTTCCCTGAGGTATAGTTCGTCGCGGAAATAGCGAGTGCGTAGAGATGCCCGCGCTTGATATTGTCCTGGATTCGCTCGCAATGGAGATGTTCGTTGAGAAAGTGCCTCAAAGGAGTCGCGTCTAATAAAGAGTGGGCGTGACCCCCTCCAAGAACTCCTCCGAAGGAGAGATCGAGTATCCAGGTAAGGGAATTACGGGCCTGTGATAGAACATCGCTGTGAAAGATATCGGAAGGTCTGAGATCCGACCAAGCCTGTGCGAGAACTTTGGTCGCCGAAGCAAAATCGTCGCTCCCCCCGGCAAGAGCAGCACCATTAATCGCCCCAGCGGAAGAGCCTCCGATGATCGGAAAAGGATTGCCGTGCGTCTGAACTCGTTTTATCTCGCCAATGCGTTTAAGAATACCGGCTTGATAAGCACCGCGAGCACCCCCGCCAGTCATCACTAGACCGAGCGTATTATCCATTGTTTTTCCCTTGGTGCCCGCCTGGTAATGATCCAGACGTTCAAACGCAGGATCCTGCGGCAGTCGAGATCGAACGATCGAGCCGGGGCACCCTGCGTTCGCGTATCTCCGCGCTGGCCTCGGATTTCCCCGTGCTGTGTCAAAACGCCCGAAGCGGACCGTTTCCAGACATTGACCTCAGGCGGTCAAGCACTCGATCGTGGCAGGGACCCTTCGATTCGTGTGGCCCGCGTTTCGCACGAGCCACACTTCGCTCAGGATGACAGCTCCACCTCGTTCCTCTGTCAGGCCGCGGCCGCTGCTGCCTTCTTCTTCCCCCGCGCTGCCGGGGCCTTCCCGCGATGTACTGGCTTGGCCGCGCGCTTGTGCTCACCAGTCGGCTTTACCATTGCATCCATCAGGGTCTTCGGAAGTGGCCGCAGGAGTTCCAGGGTCTTGCCCGTAGTCTTCACGTTGACGTTCATCTGCTTGCCGGCTACCTCCACCATCTTCTCTTGCGTGTCGATGAACAACTCGGCTGCCTGCCGCGCCAGCTTGGACAACTCGGTCTTCTTGATTTTCTTGATGGCGGTGTGTTTGCCGCCGGTGACCTTGGCTGTCTCCTCGGCGATGACATCCAGGAATTGCTTCTGCGCTTTGGCAAAGTTCTCCATACCCTCGCGCGCCAGACTCACCAAGGGCGCTCGCCCTGGTAACGGCTTGCCGGTCCTGGCGGCTTCCACCCACAAATGGGTCTGCTTGCCGGCGATCTTCAGGTACTCCTCCTGCATGTGGATAAACGTATCCACGCTACGGCGCAGCAGGTCGGCGGTGGCATGCGCCGCGGGCCCTTCCCCGATGCGCTCTTTGACAGCAGTCATCAGGATTTCATTCTGTTGCTTGCTCAGATCAAGAAGTACTTTCTGCGCTTCAATGAAGTTCGTCATGCTCTCACCGGCCATCTCGCTGAGGACGGTGCGAGGAGAATGATGAGGGTCGGACAATTGTTGCCGCAGAAAATGCACCACGTTTGCATTCTGCCGCATTGCGATGTCCAGCAGGCTCCGTGGCGTGGCGAGGAAGTTCTGAACGCCCTGTTGCGCCCAACCCGATAGACTAGAAACAAAGGACGGCTCCCTGGAATGAGTCCGGGAGGTCTTGGTCTTTGTGGCTACTGACATATGATCCCTCCGAATATGCTGCAGTGCAGCATTCGAGTTAACTATAAGCTTGGAAAGCACTTGTGTCAATATGTATGTGTCAGTTTGTGCGTCGCACAAGGGGCGCGATGAAGTGGAGCGGCCGATCGCGCTCTGCCAGATGAAGCACAGCGGCGATGGAGCCGTGACAGCGCCGGTTGGGTTCAGCGCTCAGCGCCGGTTGGGCGGCGTTCCGAGGCGTTGTGTTTCGATCACCCACGTTCCCTTTTTTCGCTCGCTGCACTGAGGAAACTGAGGAATATGGTCTGTCCGACCGCCAGTCGACCGATGCGAGTAACCGCGCCGTAGATTCCCGCGGTGTTCTGGTGCACACGAACAACCGCCTTCAGCACTTCGGGAGCCGGACGTGCTGAGTCGGGGTCAAGGTTCACCATCGAGCAGCGTTCGTCGCGCATCGTCACGGTGATGGCGGGGGCGTCGTCCCCCTCGCCGAATGAGAGCACACCGCCCACCCACTCGTCCTCCTGGAAGGGAGCCGGCCGCAGTAAACGAACCACAACATTCTGGCGAAACCGTCGCACGTCCAGGCTCCCCCCTGAGAGTCGTCCAATCTCGCGCACCGTATCGGAAGCGATCACGGAGATGCTCGCTTCATCGAAGATGCCATACTTCAACTGCATCATCTGCACGGGAGCCCCGTAGCGACGTCCGACTTCCGCGGCCAAGTCCTCCCCGAAGACAGGCATCTCTTTGCCATCCGGCGTGCGAATATGCGTGGGAAGTTCTTCCTGGGAACCGTCTTCACGGCGCTGCGGAGCAAACAGGAGCAGGTCGGGAAGCTTGCTCGCTGTTAGCCACGGGAACCCGCTGCGGTCATCCATCCGCCGAAATGCCAGGCGTCGGTCACCATCGAGGCCGTGCCAGCCCAGGTTGGCGACCTCGAGTCGTTCGCCGCCTATGGACTTCACGGGATACCGGAAGATCGCCTCGACATGTCCGATTTCTATGAGCATGCTCGATCCGCATTCTAAGGTACCCGACTCCGTTTGCCCTGTGAAACCTCAGTGCAGATTTGTGAGAATGCATGGCTGGCCCGCTGCCCCTTGATCTCAGATAAGGAAGCAGCTCTATTACGGCTTTGCGCCGTGTTGCTTTAACAGGGCGATGATCGGCGCGTAGTCGATTGCGGCATCTCCGTTCGTGGCGGACCAGAGGGCTTGGCCCAGGGCGGTTCCTCCGTAGACATTTTTGGCCTCTAGCGAGGCGCCTCTTTCCAGAAGGAGCTTGATCGTATCAGCGTGTCCTCCGATGACTGCCCAGTGGAGCGCGGTCTGGCCGGTGTTGGCTTGGGATTGCAGAGAAGCTCCGCCCTGCAAGAGAAACTCGACCACGAGGTTGCGGCCGTATTCGCAGGCCCGCAAGAATCCGCGTTCCATTTGAATGTTGGTTGCATTCGGACGTAGCGCGCCGGATTCATCGAAGTACATCTTGACTTCATCCAGGCGGCCAATTCCTGCGGCTCCTTCCAGGTCGAGGTGCGCGCCGCGCGTGGCGAGGAATTCAGCGGCTCGGGCGCGGCCGTTGGCCAGGCAGATGTTGATGAGCGGGCCGGCTGGGGAATTCGCGGCGTCGATGGCTGCGCCGTGGTCTAAGAGAAGTTGCATGAGCGCTTCTTGTACGCCGGCGCGTTCGGGATGGACGCTCGTCCCAACCAGCGCCAGCGTCGTCGATCCACCATAGACATTGGCTACGGCATTGAGGTCGGCGCCGGCACGGAGAAGAAGGTCGGCGATCTGGACAATGTTGTTGGGCGTCTTCTGGCGGTAGCCTTCAATGCCGTTGGCCGAGACGTAGTGCAGGAGCGTGGCTTGATGGCGACGGGACGAGTGGGCCCGAATTAAATCGGGATGGTCGTGGAGCAGTCTTTCCAGAGTCGCGATGTCTCCGGAGACGATGGCGGCGGCTCGTTCGAAGTTGTTGACGTCGGAGTTTCCGCCGGCCACAGCTTCGATGTGCTTTGCCAGCTTCGGCCAGCTTTCGAAGCCCTGCGCTCGGGCGATCACGAACTGGGCCGCGGTCAGGGTGTTGCTCTCTGATAGTTTCTCGCGCGCGAAGGTTTCCAGTTGATCAGTCCAGTGATCGATTCTTACGGGGAGTTGGGGCGTGAGAGTGAGGTCGGAGAGGCGGACTAGCAAATCGATCCAGGAGGCGGCCCAGGTGCGGATCGCGGCCTGGTCGGTGGACTGGCTGGCTCTCAGTAAATCTTTGGCGCGCTTTTTGTACTGATCAAGATTGGGGCGCGGCGGGAGCGGAAGAGCGTCCTGCGGGGTGGGGAACATACGAAGCTCCTTTCAATGCGCCTGGAGTCCGCACTCGGGCAGGCTGAAAGAAGGTTCGTCGCCTTCAAAATTGTGGATCAGGTGGGCACGGCCCTTTCCGCGGACTGGAGGCGCCCTTCGCGCTCAGGTGGGTAGGATAGGCAATTCTCGGGAGCGAGTCAATTGGGAGAGAACTCCATTTCGAGTCAGTGATGAGAGATAAGTAGGGATCCTTCGACTGCGTGGCCGCCCTGCTTTGCTGCGCGGCCACTTCGCTCAGGATGACAGCTCCGATTTTTCGAGACGTTGCAAAGCGGGATGAGGGCGGAGTATCGTGCGCTGGCGGGGCAAATCCCCACTTCTCGCGCAAAGGACGCGCGAGAAATGGGGTACCCGGGATCTTTCATATCGACATTTTTCTATTTCACCTCTTGGGAGGGCTTATGAATCGGTTGCTGCGGCAGGTACAGGTTGGCGGGTTGGTGCTGGGGTCGGTGATGGTGTTGACGGCGGCGGATACGGCGACGCTGCCTGCGCCGCCGGTGGCGAAGAAGGTTCCGCACGTGTCTGAGGTCAACGGGCACAAGATGGTGGACAACTATTTCTGGCTGCGGGACAAGCCGAATCCGGAGGTGCGGGCTTATCTGGAGGCAGAGAACGCGTACACCGAGGCGGTGATGAAGCCGACCGAAGGTTTCCAGAAGAAGCTGTATGCCGAGATGCTGGGACGCATCAAAGAGACCGACGTTGAGGTGCCGTATCGCGAGGGCGAATATTTTTATTACGTGCGAACGGAGGCGGGAAAGCAGTATCCGATTCGGTGCCGGCGAAAAGGCAGCATGGACGCGCCGGAGGAAGTGTTGCTGGACGTGAATGAACTGGCCAAAGGGCAGGCGTTCATGTCGGTAGCGGCGTTTGCGGTGAGTCCGGATGGAAATCAGCTGGCATACTCGTACGACAACACGGGGTTCCGGCAATACACGCTGGCGGTGAAGGATCTGCAGACTGGGAAAAACTTGGTTGACCACGCCGAGCGGGTTGGTTCGGTGGTGTGGGCTAACGACAACAAGACGATTTTCTATTCGCAGGAAGATGCGGTTTCGAAGCGGCAGTACCGGCTGTACCGGCACACGGCCGGAACAGCGGAGGCGGATGCGCTGGTGTATGAGGAGAAGGACGAGCGCTTCGATGTGTCCGCCGCGAAAACGCTGAGCCAGGCTTACATCTTTCTACTTCTGACGAGCCATACGACCAGCGAGGCGCGGTATATTCCGGCGAGCGATCCGACGGCGGAGTTCAAGGTAATGGAGCCGCGGAAACAGGGGGTGGAATATTATCCCGACCACAATGGCGACTCTTTCTATATCCGCACGAATGATACGGGGCGGAATTTCCGGCTGGTTAGGGCTCCGGTGAACGATCCGGCGAGCACGAACTGGCACGAAGTGATGGCTCAGAACCCTGACATCATGCTGGACGATATGGAGTTGTTCAAGAACTTCTGCGTCCTGTACCAGCGTGAGAGCGGGCTGCCGCAGATTCGCGTGATTGATTTGCGCGATGGGAAGTCGCAGAAGATTGCGTTTCCGGAGCCTGCGTATGCGGCGTATTCGTACATTAATCGCGTTTACGACACGACGGAGTTCCGGTATGGATATCAGTCGCCGATTACGCCAGCGTCGGTGTTTGCGTATGACATGGAGAAGGGGACGTCGGTGCTGTTGAAGCAGAAGGAAGTGCCCGGAGGATATGACGCGAAGAAGTATCAGGTGGAACAGATTTATGCGGTGGCGGCGGATGGAGCGAAGATTCCGGTCTCGGTGCTGCACTTGAAGGGCGCGAAGCTGGATGGGGCGGGCGCGCTGTATCTGTACGGGTACGGGTCGTATGGAGTTTCGATCGACATGTTTTTCAATCCGAACATTTTCAGCATGGTCGATCGGGGAGTGGTAACGGCGGTGGCGCACATTCGCGGCGGCGGGGAGATGGGGAAGGCCTGGCACGACGCGGGGCGCATGATGAACAAGAAGACTACGTTCACGGACTTTATTTCGTGTGCGGAAGATCTGGTGAAGCGGGGGTACGGGTCGAAGAGCCGGCTCGTGATCGAAGGGCGGAGCGCGGGCGGGCTGCTGATGGGTGGGGTGCTGAACATGCGTCCGGATTTGTTTAAGGCGGCGCTGGTGGGTGTGCCGTTTGTCGATGTGATGAATACGATGCTCGATGAAACTCTGCCGCTGACTGTCGGTGAGTTCGAGGAGTGGGGGAATCCCAAGGAGAAGGCGGCGTTTGATTACATGGTCACTTACTCGCCTTACGACAATGTGGAGGCGAAGAATTATCCGGACATGCTGGTGAAGACGTCGTTCAATGACAGCCAGGTGATGTATTGGGAGCCCGCGAAGTATGTGGCGAAGATGCGCGCGACGCGGACGGACCACAATACTCTGATCCTGAAGACGAACTTGAGTCCGGCGGGGCATGGTGGGGCTTCCGGCAGGTATGACCGGTTGAAGGAAGCGTCGTTTGATTACGCGTACATTTTGGGGGAGATGGGGATTCGGGATTAGGGGTTGGGAAAAGCTCCACTTCTCGCGCAAAAGACGCGCGAGAAATGGGGCACCCGGGATATAGGTCCATCCAGAGAATTCCCGTTAGTGCTGGTTGCGTTCTGGGAGCGATAGGGATCCTTCGACTGCGCCATGACTTCGCTTCGCTCGTCATGGCTTCGCTCAGGATGACAGTTGTTGTTTTGAGATTCTTCTTTTAGATGAGGCCGGCGCGGACGCGGCGGAGGAAGTCTTCGCCGTCGGCTTTGGCTTGGGCCAGGACTTTGGGCTGGTTGCGGTACTCGAGCGCGATTTCCTGCAGAAAAAGTTCTACGGCATCTTTGGGTTTGAAGCCTTGCTGCACCAACTTGCGGATGCGGGGCGTGAAGCTGTCAGCGTCGTCGGCGGAGCCCAGGCGCGAGAGGTGGTCGGAACATTTGTGGTCGCGGAATTTGGCCGCTGCCAGGCGGTCATAGGCGGTCTTGGCTTCGGGATCGTTCAGCAGCGTCGGGAGCGCGGAATTCCATTCACACTGGGAGCAGGTCCATCCATGGAACGAGTGGTTGGACGTCCAGATCAATTGTCTGGCGGTTTTCTGTTGTAGCGACCGGTGATCGTTACTGCTGTCCATGAGCTGCGCGACTCCCCCCGCACCTTGCGTGGCCCATGAGAATCCTTTCGGAATAGTACAGCGAATCCACGGGCGTGGGGAGGGGTGCGAGGTATCGAGGGCGGTTCGGGAGGTGCGCGCAGACTTTCCGTTCCCAAAACACCAAAAATCTAAAGTCAAAGGGCGAGGGCGCCCGCGCCACATGTGTCTCTACTTGGCGAAGAAGTAGTCGAAGGATCGTACGGCGGTGAATTCGTCGTCTTTGATGTCGAAGACGGTGTAGAGCTTAGTGACGTGGAGGACGTCGTGAACCTTTTGGGTGAGGTTGAGGAGCTTCAGTTCACCGCCGGCGTTGCGCACGGTGGTGAAGCTGCCGACAAGTTCTCCGACGCCGGAGCTGTCGAGGTAGTCGACGCCGTTGAGGTTGAGGATGATCTTTTTCTTGCCCTCGGCCACCAGGCCGCGAACGGCATCGCGGAGCGAGTGGATTTCTTCGCCGAGGACGATACGTCCGGTGACGTCGAGGATGGTGACGTGAGCGACTTCGCGGGTGGCTATCTTCAGAGACATGGTTCGGGCCGCTATCAGGACTGGCCGAAATGGTAGTGGCTGCGGAGAGGCAAGTCAAATGGGAGTTGGTGATTGGTCGAGCTGGGGCAACCTGCGGGGTGGGACAGGAATCTGGGAAGATTGAATCCCCAGGGAAATTGAGAGGAGGGCTACGATGCGGAGTCAGTGGGTTCGAGTGCTTTGTGGCTGGGCGTGCCTGAGTTTGATGGCGGGCGCACAGTGCGCGAAAGACAACCGAGAGAACCCGAAGGGAGGAATCCTGGTGACGGACTTCACGATTACGGGAACGCAGACGGTTAGCGCAACCGAGTTGGCACGGATGACGGGCGAGTTGACTGGGAATTGCTTCAACGACGATACGGACGAGATTGGGGAACGAGTTCGGGCGCTCTTTCAGAATCGAGGATACTTCCTGGTGGAGGTCAAGAGCGTGAAGCTCAAGCCGGGAGATCCACTGGGAATTCCAAAACCGGTGACGATGGAGGCCGATGTTGTGGAGGGTCCGAAGTTCAGGCTTGCGGAAATTAGCTTCCGGGGCTATCACGCCTTCAGTGGGGATCAGCTGCGGCAGCAATTTCCCATGAAAACTGGAGCGGTGTTCGAACGGGAGAAGGTAGCTGCCGGGCTCGAGAGCTTGCGCAAGTTCTATGGCACGCACGGATACCTTGATATGGCAGCGATCCCAGAGACCGAACCCAGCTCAAACGCCATGATGCACCTCAGCCTTACGTTTCAGGAGGGACCACAGTATCGGCTAGACAAAGTTGAGTTCGTAGGCAAGAAGGAGATGATTTCCAGATTGCAGGTGCAATGGAAACTCGCTGCCGGGACGGTGTACGAGCTACCTACGTGGATCATTACATCGAAGCCAATCGGGACTTCTTGCCCGGGGGATTTGGACGGAATGATGTGCAGATTACGACGGATTGTCCGAAGGCCCTGGTAGCGGTTCGGTTGGTAGTCGATCCGGCAGAGGATGCATCGCGATTGCAGCTGAAGGATGTGCCTTGCGAGGACACCCACGATCAGGCGAAGTAGCTGGCGGGCGACTTACGAGTGGGCGCCGTGGGGGCGGGCGTCAAGCTCGAGGACGGGGAGTTGGACTTTGTCGCGGATTTCCTGGATGGGGGACGTGATGATAGGAGTGGGATATTGCGGGTGACGGAATTCAAGGTGCATGCCGCGGCCGACGTATTGCAGCTTGAGCATGGAGCCTCCCCAGGTCGAGCCGGAAATGGCGACTTGCACAGGCTCAGGACAGAATTCGGGATGGCCGGAGATCAGGGCTTCGCTGCCACCCAGGAGAACGGCGGTGTAGCAGTGGTGCATGGTCTGGATTTGCAGGACCGTGGAGGGCGGAAGGTCATCGAGAAAAACGCCGCCTTCAATTTCCGACTGGATGATGCTGCGGTTGACTTCGTCCGCCAGGTTGGGATGAGGACTAAACATGCAGATGACCGGGATTTAGGGTATCGGGTTTTGGGGGCCTGGACAAGATTTCTTTCGGGCGGGGCTGGGAGCGGAGGAGCATGACCTTTAGAGGAGGGGCAGGGCGGCGGGGTTGCAGAGAGTTTTTGAGTTCCGGCTTGCGGTCGGAGCGTCCAAGTCAAAGCCCCCCTTCGACTCCGCTCAGGGCCAGGCTCTGCCGCCAAGAACCCGACAAGGATGGGGCCCCCCCTGGACTGACATAACATCCTCTGCCCGCTCCAGGTGACCGTGGTGGTCCTTGGGAGGCAGCTTAGGGGCAAATCCTGATAAAATGGGTGGATACCTACAAAAGGGGTTTCCGACCATTCATGCCAGTTCCTGTGTCACAGATGTGGACCGTGACGAGCTATGTGCTGCGGCAGAAGCTCGCCGGCCGGAAACAATATCCGTTGGTGCTTATGCTGGAGCCGCTATTCCGGTGCAACCTGGCTTGCGCGGGATGCGGGAAGATCCAATATCCGGCGCACATTCTGAAGAAGGACCTCACGCCTGAGGAGTGCTTCCGGGCGGTCGAGGAGTGCGGCGCGCCCATGGTGTCGATCCCGGGCGGAGAGCCGCTGATGCATCCGCAGATCGGGGAGATCATCGAGGGGCTGGTCGCGCGCAAGAAATACATTTATCTGTGCACCAACGCCCTGCTGCTGAAGGAGAAGATCGACCTGTTCAAGCCCAGCAAGTATTTGACCTTCAGCGTGCATCTGGACGGGCAGCGGGAAGAGCATGACTTGGCCGTGTGCCGCGAGGGCGGGTACGACATTGCGGTCGACGCGGTTCGCGAGGCGCTGAGGCGCGGGTTCCGGGTGACGACTAATACCACGCTGTTTGATGGGGCGAATCCGAAGTCGGTGCGTGCGTTTTTCGACGAGATGATGGAGTTGGGCGTGGAAGGCATGATGCTCTCGCCCGGGTACTCGTATGACAAGGCGCCGGATCAGAAACACTTTTTGGGGCGGGCGAAGACGCGGCGGATGTTCCGGGCGATTCTGTCGAACCGGAAGAAAGAGTGGCAGTTCAATTTGTCGCCGCTGTTTCTGGAATTTCTGATGGGGAAGCGGACGTATCCGTGCACACCCTGGGGCATGCCGACTTACAACATCTTCGGGTGGCAGAAGCCTTGTTACCTACTGCAGGACGGGTATGCGGAGACATTCGCCGAGCTGCTGGCTACGACCGAGTGGAGCAATTATGGGACGGAGTCGGGGAATCCGGCGTGCGCAAATTGCATGGTGCATAGCGGGTATGAGGCCTCGGCGGTGAATGCGACGTTCAGCTCGCTCGGCGGATTTCTGGCTACGGTAAAGGGGACGTTGTTCCCGGCGTATCGCGATGAAGAGGCACTGCGGATGCTCGAGGAGCCGACGGCGGCGGCGCATCCGCTGGTGCAGATCGCGACGACTGATCAGGCTGAATCGTTGCAGGAGACGCGCGCGTAGTTGAGGTCTCACTTGCTGGTAGGGATCCTTCGACTGCGTTGCCGCCCGCTTCGCGGACTGCAACTTCGCTCAGGATGACAGAGCTGAGTTCCATTCCAGAGAAAACTCATGACAGGTAAAGAAGGCGGACATATCGACCACGCTTCGGCGGAGGCGATTCCTCCGCACGCGAACGTGGTGAATCCCGACGCGCTGGAGGTTGCGCCCGGGACGGCGCATGAGCGGCTGGAAGGATGGATCCCGGAGTTGGCGAGTGAAGAAGAACTGCGCGTGGCTCTGGAGAAGGCCTTCGACTATCGCGGCGACGTGACCATCACGCGCAAGGATGGCACGCGCGTGGAAGGCTACATCTTCGATCGCCGCAACGGCCCGACGCTCGACGCATCGGTCGTGCGCCTCATTCCGCAGAATTCCTCGCCGCAGAATCCCTCGCAGAAAATTTCCATTGCTTATTCCGACATCGCCGCTCTGGCGTTCAGCGGACGCGACACTGCCGCCGGAAAAAGCTGGGAAGCCTGGGTCCGCAAGTATTGGGAGAGGAAGGCCGCCGGCCTGCCCCGCAAAAGAATAAATAGAAAAAACTGGGCACCGAATCCGCGCAAATACTTGCCTGAACGTACGAAAAAGCGTACGCTTGTAAATATGAACACCATGAATGCCAGCGAGGCCCGCGAGAAGCTGTACCGGCTCCTCGATGAAACGGCTGCCGCCCACGAGCCGGTGCTCATCACCGGCCCGCGCTCCAATGGCGTACTGGTTGGGGAGGAGGATTGGAACGCCATCCAGGAGACCCTTCATCTTCTGTCGGTTCCGGGCATGCGTGAATCCATTCGTGAAGGACTCGCAACGCCGGTCGATGAGTGCGAGAAAGAACCGGGCTGGTGACGCCTTGGCAGCTTTTCTACACCAAACAAGCTCAAAAGGATGCTCGCCGTCTTGCCTCCGCCGGCCTTCGACCGAAGGCCGAACAGCTGCTCACGCTACTATCGAATAACCCATTCCAAACGCCTCCGCCGTTTGAGAAGCTGCTAGGCGACCTGAGAGGCGCATATTCCCGCCGCATCAACATCCAGCACAGGCTTGTCTATCAGGTCCTCGAAGAAGAGCATATCGTCAAGGTACTTCGCATGTGGACCCACTACGAATGATGGTATTTGGCGAATAGTTATCGCGGTTCCAGGATTGGTGAATCCCTCGTACGGGTAGTGCGGGCCT
>PMUM01000109.1:0-1570 GCA_003166855.1 Acidobacteriaceae bacterium
GTGGCGACGGCGGCGGAAATTTTCTGGAGAGTTTCCGGATCGAATCCCAGGGCCTTGCCCATTTCACGGGCGGCCATGCGATTGCGATAGGTGATGACGTTGGCGGTCATGGCGGCTCCGCGCTCGCCGTATCGCTGGTAGACGTACTGGATGACTTTTTCGCGTTCGTCGCCGCTGGGCAAGTCGAGATCGATGTCGGGCCACTCGCCGCGCTCTTCGGAGAGAAAACGCTCGAAGAGTAATTCCATGCTGACGGCGTCGACCGCGGTGATGCCGAGCGAGTAGCAGACGGCGCTGTTGGCGGCGGAACCGCGTCCCTGGGCCAGAATGTTTTGCTCGCGGCAGAAGCGGACCAGATCCCAGACGATGAGGAAGTATCCAGCGAGTTTGAGTTTCTCGATGAGATTCAGTTCGCGCTCAATCTGGCGGCGGGCGCGGGTTTGCATGTCGGGCGCGGCACGGCCGTAGCGCTGGCGGAAGCCTTCCCAGGCGCGTTCGCGCAGGAAGGAATTCATGGTCTCGCCTTCGGGCACGGGATAGCGTGGGAATTCGTAGCCAAGATTGTCGAGGGTGAATTCCAGGCGGGAAGAAACTTCCAGCGTGTTGGTGATGGCTTCGGGCAGGTCGGCGAAGAGTTGCTGCATTTCCTGCGCGGATTTCAGAAAGCGCTCAGAGTTGCGGGAGAGCAGGCGTCCAGCGGTGGCTAGAGTGCGGTGGTTGCGGATGGCGGTAAAGGCATCGCACAATTCGCGAGCTTTGGGTGTCGCGTAGCAGACTCCGTTGGTGGCCAGCAACGGAAGATTCAGCGAGTGGGCGATGTCGATCGCGGCACGGTTGCGGGATTCTTCTTCGCGCTGGAAATGACGTTGCAGTTCGACATAGACGTTTTTGGGCCCGAAAATGCCGATGAGTTGATCAACCTGGCGGCGAGCTTCGTGGATGCCACCTTGCTGCAGGGCTGTGGCGAGGGGGCCTTCGGCGCCGCCGGTGAGGCAGATGAGTCCGGAGGCGTGCTCTTGTAATTCTTCTTCTGTGACCGCGCCTTCGCCTTTTTTGGCGCGCAACTTCATTTTGGTGATCAGGCGGCAGAGGTTCTGGTAGCCGGGGCGGGATGCGACGAGGAGGGGGAGGCGGAAGGGATTTGTGCCCACCTTGGATTTGTCATTCCGAGCAGAGCGAGGAATCCCTACCTTCTTTACGGTTTGATGGGGGTAGGGATCCTTCGACTCCGCAAGTGCTGCACTTCGTGCAGCACTTGCTTCGCTCAGGATGACAGGATCGTGGAGGGCTCTGGTCAGGATGACAGGGTGGAGAGGGGCGCAGGACACCTCTGCTCCAATGTGCGCCTTGATTTCCATTTTCTTTGCGGCCAGGTGAAAGCGCGGGGCGCCGTATACGCCGTCGGTGTCGAGCAGCGCCATGGCGGGCAGTTTGAGCTGGGAGCCGACTGCCGCCAACTCCTCGGGCAGGGATGCGCCTTCGAGAAAGCTGAAAGCCGAGCGGGCGTGAAGTTCGACGTACATCGGTGGCTAAGAATCAGCGTGGAATTTTGTAGCGCCGCCGTCCCGGC
>PMUM01000109.1:1586-12913 GCA_003166855.1 Acidobacteriaceae bacterium
CGTGCACGAGGCGGTAGAAAGAGACGGCATTGCCGTTGCGCAGGGCTAGGTCCCACTCGTCACGCGACCAGGCTTCGCGCTCCCACCAGTCGCCGGAGGCGCGCCAGGGGCCGGCTTTCCAGAGAACGTCTCCCTGCACTTCTTTTTTCTTTGGGCACGCTACGCGCTCCGGGTGGCCGTTTTCCAAAGTTACGTTTACTCGCAAGGGCGGACGGAAGCGGCGCAGGGCGGTGACAGCGGCGGTTGCGGCTGCCGAATCTGGAGTCTTCTTCTGCGGAGTTTTGCGCGCGACTTCAGCCACAAAACGGCGCATGCGAAAGCCGTCCGGATGGTGCGTATCGAGCAACTCCAGCGCGCCTACCTTGTTTTCGCCGACCATCCCGGCGATGCGGGCGAGGGTGAGTTCCAGTTTATCCGGCTCCGGTGAGGGCGGCAGGAACAGCCCGCCCTGCGCCGATCGTGGACGCGCGGGTTCGGCGGCAAGATGGATCTTCATGATGGGTGCTCCTGGGGGATGTGCATTCAAATCCAGTTGCAGCAATTTGAGAAAAACTTTGGAGTCGAGCATGGGAAGAGGCAAGCGCAAGGTACGAAGAAATTGTTGATTGCTGATTTTTGATTGCTGATTGATCGCAGAGAAGCTTTCGAGTTCCAGAGTGAGGCGCAGTTCCTGCGTGGCCAGCGCGCGCGAACCTAACCTTGCGCAGATTTGATCGAGCAGGCGATTCAGCAGGAAGGCCAGAGGCTCGAGCAGGACGATCGGATGCTCGAGTTCGACTGCTTCTTCAAAGACCGGCGGCGTCTCGACAGGGACCAGCGTGCGCGAAGCCGTGCCTCGGGCCAACTGCTGCAGACACAGACCTTCTTGTCCAAGACGTTCGCTGAGCGAAACTTCCGGCAGCGCGGCCAGTCCACGCAGGTTGCGTATGCCCCAGCGGTCGAGGGTTTCCAGCAGGCGGGCAGCGGCTTTTTGGGGATCTCCTTCCACCCGGTCGGCGAACAACACTTCCGTGGGCAAGGGGCCCAATTGCTCGGCTTCTTTGCCAGCGGGAATTACGGTGACGCCAGGAAATCCGCGAGCGGCGAGCACGGCCGCGTCGGGATTGGAGGCTACGGCAACATGGGCTGCGAGTCCGAGCGCGGTTGCGCGGTGGTGGATGGCGCGGGAAATTTCCGGCAGCGGCCCGAGAAGAGATTCCATGCCGGCGAGATCGAGCAGAGCGGTGTCGCAGGCGGCGTCTTCCACGCACGGAGAGAACGACTGAGCGCAATCAAGCAAGGCGGCGTGCGCGGCGGATTCCTGCAAAGCAGAGCGAGTGCGCAATGCGAGTTCCGAGCACAGTTCGGCTTGGGCCTTGGTCATGCCCGGCGCAATGCCCATGCGGGCGGCTTTTTCATTGACCGCGATGGTTTTTTCCAGTGGAGGTTTGCCTTCGAGAATGGCGACGGGGCGCGCCTGCAGTTCCGGTTCGGCGCGCAAGGCAGCCGCCACGGGGAAATTCGGAACGTAGATGCAGGCGAACGGCAATGATTTTGAGCCATTGCGTGGAATGGATTCATCCAGCCCAGGCGGTTTTGGTTTCGAACATGACGGAGCGTGCAGGTTTCCGATCCAGACGAGAGCGAATGAGTTCCGCGGTGATATCCAGGCCGGTTAACAATTGCGCGTGCGTGGGGCCGATATTGTCGGGATCAGCCGCGGACGGATCGCCCAGCTGCAGTAGCAGGGAAGAGCAGCTTCCGGCGATGGGGTGGTGCTCAATCGCCAGCAGAATTGTGGGCTTGTTTTCTACCGCGCGGCGGAAGCGGAACCATGTGGTCAGCGGAATGCGGCGGGCGGCCTGTTGTGGCAGATCGCCGAGATCGAGGACGATCAGGCCGAAGCCTCCGCTTTCGAGCAGCAGATCGGTGGCGCGCAGGACTTGCTCTAGACAGTGCTCAGACTGCCGCGAATTGATGCAGTTAAAGTCGGAAGCGGGTTGGGAGGAAGTCCCCACTTCTCGCGCAAAAGACGCGCGAGAAATGGGGCACCCGTCGCTTGATCGATCCTTTGAGATTGTTTTCTTTGTGGCGGAGCTTGCCCCTTCGGCAGGCTCAGGGCAAGCTCTGAGCGCAGTCGAAGGGTGTCTCTGTGGTGAACTGTCTCCGCAGCGCACCCACAGCAGTCGGTCCAGTTCCACGCCGGCTGCCATCGCAGATTGCGGGTCGAGCGCGTCGCTGGCGTCGACGACGGCGCAGAATTCTCCGCGTTGCGTGGCGGCGGCCAAGGCGGCCAGAAGTAAGGTGGTGCGGCCTGAGGAGGCGGGGCCGCAGATTTCGGTCAGGCATCCGCGGGGCAGGCCGCCGGTCAGGGTGTCGATGGCAGGGATGCCGCTCGAAACCATCTCTGGCGCTGGACGAATATCTAGCTGGGAAGCTGGAGTTACGTGTGCCAGCCTGGGATCGGCCGTTGCGCCAGACAGGCCCGGGCGGACTCGTTGGGGTGGACGACCCTCGGCCGGCTCAGAAGGCAGAGACACTTCCGAAACTGCTTTGGCATCAAAGACAAAAGGGCGGCCCAGGGCCGCCGAAGTGGAAACCACTGCGGAAGACATAAGATTCCTCGGAAGATTTCAGGGAACGCCGGGGCTGGTACACAGATTGGAGCCGCGGAGGCGTTTTCGCTTTTTATTCGCCTTTAAGAATTCTGCGCCGGGGGACTGAGTTTGTCAAGCCGGGAGTTTTAAAAAGCTTTTCACTGCCAAGATCGCTTGCGGAAATCTACGAAGGCGCGAGTGCCTGCCGCGTAACTGCTTACCTTGGAGCCTGCCGTGCGTCCAAGCCATCACAACGAAACGCTCGTGCTCAATCCCTGTTCTTCCATCCACGTTGTGACCGACTCGGCGGTGCGATTCCTGCCGCGAAAAAGGAGCTTCCCTATGCACAGAGTTCGTCTGCTTGCTTTGTTCTCCGGTGTTTTGTTGATCACAAGTTTTAGTCAGGCCCAGACTGCCACTGGCGAAACGTTGATGCTCGATCTGCCGCGGCAGAGCCAGCATGCCGTAGTGATGCAGCGCATTGGCATCACTGACATTACCGTGAACTATCATCGGCCGCTCGCCAACGGGCGCCAGATTTGGGGCAAACTCGCTCCTTACGGACAAGTGTGGCGCGCCGGCGCAAACGAAAATACAACCATCACGTTCACCGATCCAGTCACGATTGAAGGCCAGGCACTCGATAAGGGAACCTATGGCCTGCACATGATCCCGGGCGAGAACCAGTGGACTGTAATCTTCTCGAAGAACACCACCTCGTGGGGAAGCTTTACCTACAAGCAGGAAGAAGATGCTCTGCGCGTCAACGTGAAGCCACAAGCGACCGAACTCCACGACGCGCTTGCCTATGATTTCGACGAGGTCAAGCCGGACTCGGCGGTCGTCACCATGCGCTGGGATAAGGTTGCGGTCCCGTTCAAAGTCCAGGTCAAAGTGAACGATCTCGTCGTTGCCAGCATTCACCGGCAATTGCACGGGCTCAACCAGTATTACTGGGAAGGGTGGGATGATGCGGCCGGCTATTTCCTGGCCAACAAGATCGATCTTGATGAAGCGCTGAAGGATGAAGAGCTATCGATTCAGGCCGAAGAGCGCTACGACAATGTGATGAACAAGTCGCACATTCTGGAAGCCATGGGACGAAAGCAGGATGCGGAAGTCGCTCGAGATAAAGCGCTCGGGATGGCCAACGCGCTGCAACTGTACGTATATGCGCGGGGGCTGCAGGGAGAAAAGAAACAGGATGAGGCCATTGTGGTCTTCCGGTCGAACGCCAAGAAGTTCCCCGACTTTTGGACTTCGCATCTTGGCATGGCGCGGGTTTACAGTTCGCAGGGAGATTTTGACAACGCGGTGAAAGAAATCAAGCTCTCGATGACTGGGGCTCCCGATGCCAATAAGACTGCGCTGGAAGGCTTAGCGAAGCGGCTGCAGGCGAAGGAGGATATTAACCGGTGAGCCTCTGTGGGGCGCTCGGCCTCGCTTCGGTTGGACGGCCGAGGCGGCCGTCGCCACATGAGTGGGAATACGGGCGGGGCGATCTGTGACATGATGGAGGTATGAAGAAACAAGCGTCCGATCAACAATCTCACGACCGCCGATACCAGGAGCGGAAGCGGGCCGAAGCAGCCAAGCAACCGCTGAAGAAGAAGGTGTCGCCCGAAGTCTCGACCCCAGCCGTTGCCAACGACGCGACAAAAGAATAGCCGCCTTCACACAACTGAAGGCGGCGGTTCTTCCTGGAAGTTCTAGCCGGTGTTGTGCAGGCCGGCGGCAATGCCGTTGATGGTTGCGCCCAGCGGATACTCAAGGTCCGAGCTTTGCTGTCCCTGCTGTTTGCGCCGCAACAGTTCCACCTGAATCAGGCTCATGGGATCGACGTAGGGATTGCGCAAGCGGATGGAGCGGGCCAGCACGCGATTGCGCCCCAACAGTTCCCGCTGGCCAGTCACGCGGAGAATCATGCGGCGGGAGCGCAGAAATTCCTCTTCCAGCATGGAGAAGACTCGTTTTCGCAGCGCCGCGTTCTTGACCAGTCCGGCATAGTCGCGGGCGATGCCGAGATCGGCTTTGGCCATGCCCAGTTCCACGTTGCGGAGAAGTTCCGAAAACACCGGAAAGCCGCGCGCGATTTGGCGCAGAAGTTGCTCGTGCCCTGGACCGCTCTTTGCGAATTGCTCCAGGGCATGGCCCACGCCAAACCATGCCGGCACGGCGTGGCGGCTCTGCATCCAGCCGAAGACCCACGGAATGGCGCGCAGATCTTCCAGCCGTCGGCCCTTGGTACGGCGCGAGGGGCGCGATCCGATGCGCGCCGTGTCCAGTTCATTGACCGGAGTGGCCTGCTCGAAATATTCCAGCACGTCGGGATTGTCGGCGATTTCGCGGCGATAGACCCGGTACGCTTCTTGCGACATCTCTTCGACCGCTTCTTCCCAGAGTGGTGGATGCTGGGAGTTCTGCTCGCCGTGCAGGGTCAATGTTTCCATACTCGCAGCGATCATCAATTCCAGATTCCATTCGGCGAGAACCGGGTCCGCATATTTCCAGTTGAGCACTTCGCCCTGCTCGGTGATGCGAATGTGTCCGGAAAAACATCCCGGTGGCTGCGCGAGGATGGCGGCATGCGTAGGGCCTCCGCCGCGGCCGACCGTTCCGCCGCGGCCGTGGAAGAGACGCAGCTTCACTCCATTTTCCTGTGCCGCTCGATGCAACTCACGGTGAGCTTTGTAGAGTTCCCAGGTGCTGGTGAGCATGCCGCCGTCTTTGTTGGAGTCGGAGTAGCCGAGCATGACTTCCTGCCACCGTCCCCAGGAATCGAGCAGAGGCTGGTACTCGGGATTGCTCCACAGGCGGCGCATGACGGCCCCGGCGGTGCGGAGTGAGTCGATGGATTCGAACAGAGGCACCGGCATCAAGCCGGGATCATCGGCCGATCCCGCCACCTGAACTTCGGCTGTCTTCGCGAGACGGACCACGGCCAAGACGTCGTCCTCGGATTCCGCGCCGCTGACGATGTAGTGCCGAATGGACTCGGCGGGATAAGTTCGTTTGAGTTTGGCGATGGTGCGAAAGGTATCGAGAAGCTCGCGACTCTCGGCGGAGTTTGTACTGCGGTCGGGCGTAGGGCCAAGTTCCTCGATTACATGGGCGTGCACGCGGGCATGCTGGCGGATGTCGAGCGTGTGCAGCTGAAAGCCGAACGTGCGCACTTTCCGCAGCAAGGAACCGACATAGGTTCGTGCCAGCCGTTCTCCGCGATTGGACTGGAGGCTGCTCTCCACCAGCAGCAGATCGTCTTCAAACTCTGTGGCGCTGCGGTAGGCGGCGGGCGCGTCCACGGCGTCTCGGCTCTGTTGCAGCTTGTGAAACATGTAGGAGAGAAAGCGGCGATAACTCTCTGATCTGTTGTGCGGCCCCCACGCCAGGTGCACGCCCGGAATCG
Source organism: Acidobacteriaceae bacterium (assembly GCA_003166855.1). Taxonomy (GTDB): domain Bacteria; phylum Acidobacteriota; class Terriglobia; order Terriglobales; family Acidobacteriaceae; genus Sulfotelmatobacter. The sequence goes on from PMUM01000109.1 coordinate 7,569, forward strand.
TGCGTTCGTAATGCTTCAAGCGGGAAAGCAGGTTTGCGGAGACTCCCACTTGCCGGCGCGAAGAGCTGAGGCGGTCGCTCATAGACTCAACGTCGTTGAGATATTCGCGAAGGATCAGGCCACGGGCCATCTCCAGCGCACCGCGAATGCAATCCGGCTTGACCAGCGGATTGCCGTCGCGGTCTCCACCGATCCACGAGCCGAAATGCACAAGGTTAGGCACGGCCGCCTCGTCGAGGTCGAGCCCATAGACGTCGCGGAAGGATTCCGCGATTTCGCCATAGATTTTCGGAAGCGCGTCGAACAGCGACAGCCGGAAGTAGCGCAGGCCCATGCGGATCTCATCATCGACCGTGGGCTTCGCCATGCGGACTTCGTCGGTCTGCCACAGAGACGTGACTTCCGCGCGGATATTGTTCTCGCAGTCTTCCGCTTCTTCCGCCGTGAGCGGAAGGCGGTCGAGACGTTCAAGTTCCTGCGCGATGCGGCGGCGTTTCAGCAGGACGGTTTGCCGGGCAACCTCGGTGGGATGGGCCGTGAAGACCGGGGTGATCGCAATCAGGCCGAGCGCGGCGACGGCATTGTCTGCCGAGATTCCAGCTTCTTTCATGCGCACGAGCGTCCCGCGAAAGGAACCGGGCAGCGGAGGATGTTCGCGATCCAATTTTCCCGCGCGGCGGCGGCGCCTGCGGTGGTTGGTCTCGGCGAGATTGGTGAGTTCAAAGTAAGTCGCGAAAGCCTTGGTGACCTGGTAGGCGCGCGGCAAGTCCATCTGGGAGACAATCTCTTGCGCCTTGACCATGAGTTCGGGCGAAGAGGCCTGCTCCGGGCGCTGGCGCACCGTCTCGCGATGTTCGATCAGCAGACGCCGCAGTTCTTCCACGGATTCGAATAGGTCTTGGCCGGACTGCTCCACCAGAACTTGTCCGAGAATCGCGCCCAGCGAGCGAACGTCGCGGCGCAGCGGGTTATCTTTCGCGGGTTCGTCCGAATGGGCGATGACTTCGGCGAGGCGGGCGTGCTGATCGTCAGCTTTCCAGAGCGGTTTGGGCTTGTTGGAGGCCATGTAAGGATGTAGGCAGAATAAACGACGCGGCGGGAACGGTGGGACGAAAAGAGTGGGAAACGACAATCACCTTGTCGTGTCATCCTGAGCGGAGAGGCTGGTTCGCGAAGCGGACCAGCCTCGGAGTCGAAGGATCCCTAACTCGCTTACGGTGGCATGGATGTGGAACGAGTTTGCTGTGGCTTCTTGATTTGAAGTAACTCCCCGAGATTGCGGATGCTGAATCTTGAGTGCAGGGATCCTTCGACTGCGTGTTCGCCCGCTTTCGCGGACGAACATTTCGCTCAGGATGACACAAGGATGGTATCTGTGGACGTCCGCTCTATTTCGGCACTTCGAAACGGTAGCCAATACCCCGCAGAGTCTTCAGGTATTGGGGATGGCGGGGGTCGAGTTCAATCTTCTCGCGCAGGCGTCGGATGTACACGTCGATGGATCGTGGGGTGACGAAGGGAGTCTCTTTCCAGACGGCATCGAGCAGTTGGTCGCGGGTCAGGACGCGGCCCCGATGCGTCGCCAGGTGTTCCAGCAGGCGGAATTCGCGCACGGTCGTGAGGACGTTGCGGCCCTGCACCTGGACGGTCATAGAGGAGACGTCAATTTCCAGTTCGCCCAGTCGTAGCACTTCGCCGGCAGCTGGCACCTGACCTAGACCGCGCAGCACGCTGCGAATGCGCGCTACCAGTTCGCGCGGGCTGAACGGCTTGGTGATGTAATCGTCGCCGCCTAGTTCCAGCCCCTTGACGCGATCGGCCTCCGCGGTCTTTGCGGTGAGAAAAATGATGGGGATCGCCGAAAGGGCGGGCGTCTGGCGGATGTGGCGGCAGAGTTCGAAGCCGTCGGTCCCGGGCAACATCACATCGAGCAGGAACAGCACAGGCATTTCCCGCACCGCCTCGGTGAGCACCGAAGCGCCGCTGACGAAACTCTGCACCTCGAACCCGGCCGCCTGCAGATTGTGGGAGATGAGGCGCGCGATGTCCTCGTCATCTTCGACGACAAAGATGATGGGACGAAACGCAGCCTGACTGCTCGAGTTCCCTGTCCGTTCGTGGAATTCGGCTGGCTGATGCATTCTTTACTTCAGGCCCCACGAAGTCACAGGACTTCCCAAGGGGAGGGCACACTCCAAGACTGTATGGGGTCAATGTTGCGCGAATGTTTCCGGTGTGTTAATGAACGATGAATTTGTAAAGGGCAGTTCTCAGTTCTCAGCAAAAATTCGCGATTCAGGCCCGCTTTGGCGCCATGTTTGGGAATTGAGGTTTTCCGCCCTTGACGCTTAATCGACTGCTTGTTTTGTCTTTTCTGAGAACTGAGAACTGAGAACTGAGAACGGCCTAGTTCGCAGCCTTCTTCTTGGGCACATGCCGCAGGCTGCGGCCTTCGATCAGGCTGTAGAGGTCCTCGGCGAGGTTCGTGGTGTGGTCCCCCGCGCGTTCCAGGGCTTGAGCCATCAGGAGCACATCGAAACCTGTGGTATCGCCCTGCGCTACGGTCTCCGCCAGATGCTTCTGGAACAGGCCATGACATACGCGGTCGATCTCTTTGTCCATCTGCAACACCTTGCGGGCACATTCCAGATCGAGCGTGGAGAACCCCTGGTGAACCAGATCGAGCATGTCGCGCAGCACCGCCGACATCTCCACCAGCTGGCGCACATCGGCTGCGGCCATTTTTGAGGTCCGCGCCTGCACCCGCATGGCTACGCTCATGACCAGATCGCCGATGCGCTCGAGGTCGGTCGTGGATTTCAAAGTCGAGAGCAATTGGCGGGCCCGCACCTCATTCACCCGAGTAATGGCCGCAGGCAAGCGCTCGTCGATCTGCCGCTCGATCAGGTCGAGTTCCTTTTCGCAATCCTTGATGGCCAGGAAAGCCATGCGAGAAGAATGGGTGAGCAAGTCGCGGACGTTGAATGCGGCGTCGCGGGCGATCAGGCAGGCCTTCAAAGCGAGACGCGCCAAATCGTCCGGCCCGCCTAGTTTTGGTTCAGCTGCGGTCTTGGCGGGACGAGCGCTCGCACCTTCCTCCTCGGCTCCGGCATTTCGTGACGCTGGCGCTTTTCGTGGCATTCTCTGACTGGGGCGCAACTCAACCAAGCAGTCTAGTCCTGAAATGTGAAAGGATCATTACAACTTTGCCTGCGGCAGCGCGACCAATTACATTGGTTGAGTCGCGGGCAACAACGCGACGGAGGCTGTTTCGTGAATCTTGCTGACTATCTACGCCGCCAATTCGCCTACGATGAATGGGCGAACCGGGAAGTCTTGAACGCGATCCGAGCCTCTGGCGGCGCGAACGAGCGATCGTTGCAGCTGATGTCGCACATTCTTGCGGCGGAGCGGGTGTGGCTGGAGCGGCTGAAACAGCAGCCGCAGAGCATCCCGGTATGGCCCGAGCCGGATCTCGCGCAATGTGAAGCAGAAGCGGCCACACTGGGCGCGCTCTGGCTCGAATTTCTCGATCTGATCACCGCAGGAGACGTCTCTCAGTCCATCTCTTACAAGAACAGCAAGGGCGAGGCGTGGACGAGTACGATCGTCGACGTCCTGACTCATGTGATCCTGCATTCGGCCTATCATCGGGGGCAAATCGCTACCCACATGCGCGCCAACGGACAAACGCCTGCCTACACCGACTTTATTCACGGCGTGCGCCAGGGGTTAGTGAAGTAGACGAACTGGGAATCGAATCGGAATGGAAGACCGGCATATCCTCGCCTTCATCGGATTTCAGATCGTGGCGGTGCTGGGCTTGTTTTGGTTCTTGATCACATGGTCCGGTCCGTGGAACGCGACCCGCTATGTCGGCACTGTCTTGGTTGTTGTGGGTTTGAGCTTTATTGGGGTTGCACGCTACCAGCTGGGCAGGTCATTTTCGATCAAGCCAGAGGCTCACGCGCTGGTCATTACGGGGCTCTATTCGAAAATCCGTAATCCGATTTATGTGTTCGGCATGGTGATGATCACGGGGCTGATCCTAATCCTGGGGAGGCCTGAGGGGTGGTTCGTCCTGGCTGCCGTAATCGTCGCTCAGACCCTGCGGGCTCGCCGGGAGGCTCGCGTCCTGGAAGCCGCGTTCGGGGATGCATACCGGGAATACCGGCGCAAAACCTGGTTTTAGCCCAAGCCGTCTTTGCCACCGCGCGTTCGAAGACGTAATATCTCACCGATGAAAAAACTGGTTGTCTTCCTCCTCCCGGTGCTGTGCGCCGTTTTCCTGCTGGCGGCCGATCAAGGGAAAATTCCGCCCATGCCCGTCGCTGTGTCCAGCAACGCGGTCGCCTCGCTCCAGAATGGGCTTGAAATCTATTCGCTCATGGGCATCGGCACCAAGAAAACCTGGGACGACATCTCCGCCAAGATGTATGTCCTGCGGTTCAAGTCGGGGAAGTGGGTCGAAAGCCGTCCGGTGCCGGGAGTTGCCGGACGTTTGGCTGCGTCCGCGGTGGGCGCCAAGGGGCAGGTCTTTGTTTTCGGGGGATACACCATCGACGGCCAGGGGGTCGAGACGACGGTCGCGGACGTGAACTCGTTCGTGCCCGAAGACCATCGCTGGTACCGGGGAGCGGACATTCCCGTCGCAGTGGACAGCGCGGTGATCGGTATGACTCATGACCGCTTCATTTATCTGGTGGGTGGGAAATCAAAAAACGGTCCGGTCAATAATGTTCAGGTCTACGATGTCGAGAAGAATACATGGAGCCAGGCAACACCATTTCCCGGAACTCCCGTCTTCGGTCATGCCGGTGGCCTGGCGGACGAGACCATTGTCTTCGTCGATGGTGCGAGGAAAAACCCAGCCGGTGGCGCTTCGTACGTCGCGTCCGACGAGTGCTGGATGGGCAAGATCGACCACAAGGATCCGAACAAAATCGAATGGAGCAAACTGCCCGCGCATCCCGGGCCGGGGCGGTTCGGCATCGCGGCGGGCGCGGGGGCGCACGATCACAGGATCCTGTTCTCCGGAGGCACCACAACTCCGCACGACTTCAAGGGCATGGATTCCGACGGCAAACTTTCAGAGATCTCCCCGGTGACATTTGTTTTTGAACTGCATGGCGGCCGCTGGGAGACGATTACCGAGGACACCTTTGACGTGCGCGCCGACGGTCGTGGTGTCCTGTCAACGCCGCTTGGGCCGCTGATTCTCGGCGGCATGCTGAAGAATGGGGCGTTCTCGGCGCGGGTGCTGGTTCTGCCGAAGAAGTGAAGTGAAGAAGTAAAGAAGTGCGATTTCCGGAATGGGATCGTTCCCAAAACCGGACTCTCGATGC